>CADCPV010000378.1 GCA_902803345.1 uncultured Eubacteriales bacterium
CCGAAGAGGAAGATCAGGTTTATGAGACCGCTGCAGCATCAGCGAACGAGGAAAAAGCACTGACGGAAGACATGTCCGTGAACCGGAATTCCGCTGTTCTTGCAAAAGGACCGGAAGAGAAACTGCTTCTTCTGGTATCGGCAGACAGCGCGGATATCGAGATTGAAGAAGCTTCGGCTTCATTCACCCTGCTTCTTTCGGAAGAAGGCCGGGCGCTGTATCTTCTGACCCCCGCATCCGACTCGAATTCGGATCTCTACGGGACCATTCATATCAAAGGCGGCCGTGAAGCACTTCAGATTCAAAAAGAATCCGGAGATTCCCATGAAGTTCTGACGGAGATGCCGGAGGAAATGCAGAAGCTTTACGAGAAGGCGATGGAGAAGTAACAGGAGAGGATTGTTTGGCGAGTTTTACTGAAAATGCCATCAAGCGGTCGTTCATCCGGCTTTTGGAGAAAAAACCCCTGAAGTCGATTACGATCCGTGACATTGTAGATGACTGCGGTATCAACCGCAGTTCTTTCTATTACCATTTTCAGGACATCCCGGCGCTGTTGGAGCGGATTATCCAGGAGGGTTCAGACTCCATCATCCGGAAAAATGCGAACGGTACGATTGCCGAATGCATGGAGGGTGTGATCCGTTTCCTCCTGCGCTATAAAAAATCCGTCCTCCACGTCTACAAGGCCGTAGACCGCGAAATGTTCCAGGAGTGGGTCGAGCATGCCTGTCAGTACTTCGTCACGAACTACCTTGAACGTACCCTTTCCGGCATTACGGTGGATGAAACCGTCCGGAAAATGCTCACCGAATACTATATTTTCCTCGTGTCCGGTTTCCTTCTGAAGTGGGCCAAGACGGGTCTCGACGAGAACGAGGCGGAGAATTTCCTGCGTCTTCTCGGAAAAACCTCCGACACACAGGACCTTCTGCAGCTCCTGTCCTGAAAATATAATAAAGGTTTTGCAAAGAATAAGACCTTCTGTCCGGGAGATTTGAACTGCCTCCGGGACGGAAGGTCTTTTCTTGTTGAAAGGATAATCCTTACTGCTCTTTGCAGGCCTTTTTGCAGGCGTCGATGACGATGCGGAGTGCTTTCAGGCGGGCATAGTGCTTGTCATTGGACTCGAGAATGTACCAGGGAGCAAATGTGGTGGAAGTTTTCCGGAGCATTTCGTTGATAGCTTCCTCGTAGAGGTCCCATTTTTCACGGTTTCGCCAGTCTTCATCGGTGATTTTCCACTGTTTTTCGGGCGTATTCTGGCGCTCGGTAAAGCGCTCCAGCTGGGTTTTGTTGTCAATCTGGACCCAGAACTTGATAATGACCGCGCCCCAGTCAGAGAGTTCTTTTTCAAACTCATTCATTTCATTGTAGGCGCGCTGCCAGTCGTTTTCGGAGCAGAAGCCCTCGAGGCGTTCCACCATCACGCGGCCGTACCAGGTGCGGTCGAAAATCGCAATGTGGCCGGTCTTCGGGAGACGGTTCCAGAAGCGCCACAGGAAATGCCGTGCTTTCTCGTGCGGCTCCGGGCTTGCGATCGGGTGGACAACATAACCGCGGGGATCGAGCGCACCGGTGATGCGCTTGATATTTCCGCCTTTTCCGGCCGCATCCCAGCCTTCGTATGCGATAATGACCGGGATTTTCCTGCGGTAGAGCTCGTTGTGGAGGTTCCGGAGCTCCTTCTGCAGCTTGTCCAGTTCCTTTTTGTATTCCGAATCAGATACGGTTTTGTCGCTGAGAGAGACATCCGCTAAGTCCGGCATCTGCACAAGCTGGAAAGTATTCTGGAGAATCGGAACCGCGAGCGCATGGTTCTTGAGTGCGGTGTCGATGCCCTGATTCAGGAATTCCAGCACCTGAAGCTCCGCCCATTTCCTGTCCTTGGCGTCGATAATGTACCAGGGAGAAGTGGAGCGGTTGGTATCCGAAAGGTAGCGGTCGAACAGCTTCTCGTAGCGGTCGTAGTGCTTGTTCTGGTCCTCATCCTGCGGACTGACGCGCCAGCTTGTGTTCTTGTCGGACAGCAGTTCCTTGAGGCGCTTTTTCTGCTCCTTCTGGTCAATCTGGAAGAAGAATTTCATCACGAGATAGCCGTTGTCCGTGAGAGAACGCTCGGTCGTATTGACGCTCCGGATCCGCGCGGCGTAATCCTTTTCAGAAAGGGACCCGTCCGCGGCACCGTTTACGATTTCCTCCATCCAGTAGCCGTCAAAGAACTCAAATTTGCCGGCTTCCGGGATTTCCAGCATATAGCGCCAGAGGAAAGGATAACGCTTTTCCTCTGCGGTCGGGGGAGCCATGGTTTTGACGCGGAAGAAGCGGGGGTCGATGTTCCGGATTACGCGTCCGATCACACTGCCTTTTCCGGCAGCGCCCCAGCCTTCAAAAATCACCATGACCGGAAGTTTCGCTTCCTTGATTCTTGTCTGATAACCCGCAAGTGTTTCCTGTTCCTTTTTCAGGGCTGCCTGCAGCGTATCATCATCCGGCTTTGCGGCCTTTACAAAATCCTTCAGCATCTGCCTGAACCTCCTGTTCTTCTGCTTTTGGTTCTGATCCTTATGCTTTTGTGAAAATAGCACAGGAATTCCGAAAAGATATAAGATATTTATATATAATTTACCGGCCCTTGTCAAGCGAAAAACCGCAGCAGCTTCTTGATTCCGAAAAGGTTCTGTGGTAGAATAATGCGAAAAGGAGAAGGAAGCGCCATGTTCGGAAGAAAACGGAAAATCCAGACAAAAAGCTACGATCATGAGAAGAAGGAACCTGTGCTTCTTTCGAGCATCTGTACGGGGGAGAAAACGGCCGGTTTCCGGGATCTGGAGACCGGTAAGTTCACCGCTGTACGCCTGATCCAGAATCCGAAGGAGCTTCAGGACTTTATGAAGGAGTACGGAATTCCGGAAGGGGAGATTAAGACAATTTACTGATGCCAGCCTGCAATTAATCATTGCCCACGGGCACGGATAAATGTGATATACTGTCAGCTATCAAGTGAAGGAGGATATTTGAAATGGAAGATGCTTTATTTGCTGTAGTGTTTCTTCTGATCTGGTTTTTCTGCCTTGTCATCATTATGGTGGCAGTCGGAATGTACATTCTGCGCGCGGTGGCGTTCCAGAAGCTTCTGAGGAAATACAATTACCGTAAAAGCTGGATGGCCTGGATTCCCTTTGCACAGTATTACGCGTTAGCGGATGCTGCGGCGGAAGGAAAGCCGACGATGAAGCTGTTCAGCGGGGACTGCCCGGTCTGGTGGTTCAAGTTCTGGTATATTATCACGTTTGCGGCAGCTTATATTCCGTTTATCGGTGCTCCGGCGATTTTCGTCTTTAAGATGTTCTTCCTCGGAAGCGTTTACCGTACGATCTACGCACGCTGCGAAAACAGGACACTCGGATCGCGGACCGCATTGGGATTCTTTTCTGCGATTATCGAACTGATTCCGATCATCAAGTTCCTGCATTACAACAAGGATAAGATCACACCGGCCGAAGAGCCTGAAAGAGGCCCGGTCCTTCTTACGGAAGCAGTTCCCGCAGCAGCACCTGCCCCGGCTCCCGTTTATGCCCCGGTTCCCGCGGCTGCTCCGGCACCCGTATATGTACCGGCCCCTGTGGAGGCTCCGGCCCCGGCAGTGATCGTTCCGGCTGTACCGGAAGAAGCACCTGCTGAAGTCCCGGCTCCTCAGGAAGAAGTTCCTGCTGAGGCTCCTGTATCGGCTGATCTTCCCGCGGAAGAGAAACCGGAAGAGCCTGCAGAACCGGCTGCGGAAGCAGTTTTGGAAGCGCCTGCAGAAGAGACCGCTTTGGTATGCCCGAACTGCGGCGAAGCAGTCATTCCCGGTTCCGTTTTCTGCCGTCACTGCGGCACGAGACTGATCCCGGAGAATTAAGTCACTGGAATTTTAAAAAGAATATCTGCATCCATCAGACAGAGTAGAGGCACATGTGTGAAATAGTGCCGGAAAGACGGGGAGTTGCTTTTCGGACGAAACGGCCGTTGATTTTTCGGGCCTGCAGTATGTGCTTCGCATCCCGCTGTCGCATAGCGGGATGATAAATCCTTTCTTCTATGCGGCATGCACAGGTTTTATCGGGAACGGTTCTCGACGTTTTTGATAAGTGCTGTCCGCATGGAGGAAAGGGTTTTTTCATGGAAGAGAGAGAACGCACACTGTTTAAAACACCTTTTTCGCGGCATTACTGGGGACTTGCGGCAAAGGAATTCAAATCCCTCCGCATGCTCTGCATCGCCGCCATGCTGACGGCTTTAAGGATTGCCGTGAAGGCGCTGTCAATCCCGGTTCCGGGTATCCCGAACCTGAACATCACCTTTGGATTCCTGGTGAATTCCGTCGGCTCCATGATCTATGGGCCGCTTGTCGCAATCGCTGCATCCGCGGTCAGTGATACGCTCGGCGCGATCCTGTTCCCGCAGGGGGCTTATTTCTTCCCCTTCATCTTTGTCGAGATCGCCGGCGGTCTGATCTTTGCCCTGTTCTATTACCGGGCGAAAATGACGGCTTTTCGGATCATTCTCGGCCGTTTTGCGGTGACGGCGGTCTGCAATCTCATCCTGAATCCGATCATCATGTATTACTATTATGAACTGGTGCTCGGAAAAGCCTACACGCTGTACACACTGCCGCGTGTTATAAAAAACCTGGTCCTTTTCCCG
>CADCPV010000379.1 GCA_902803345.1 uncultured Eubacteriales bacterium
GATGTGAAGGTCGGCGATGTAATTGAGATCGCATTCGGGGCAAAGGCACTTCGTGCGGAAGTCCTGGATGTACAGGAAACCGTAAAAAAAGAGAACGCGAAAGAATTGGTAAGGTATCTATAGGAAAAAGCTCTGCACCGTCTCATACGGATCACGCAGAGCTTTTTCAAAAAGGGAGGAATGGACATGGCAGGCACGAGCATCCGAAGAAGACGTGCCAATAAGCGTGCAGTTATCCTTGCGGTCATCGTACTTCTGGTGATCGCAGTGATTTTTGCTGTCCAGGCCGTCCGTCTGCGCCGGGAAAATGAAATCCTGAAGAAGTACAAGGAAGCCCTTGAGGAGAGCCTCGTCAGCGAAGAGGAGATCCGTGCCTTCCTGGAAGAAAACAAGGACAAGGACCTGACCCGCGAAGAGCTGATTGAGCTTGCCCGGGAGCGTTTCGGCCTGATTTTCCCGGACGAAATCCTCTTCCTTCCCGAAGAGTAGGGCAAAATGTCGGCAGCGAGAAAGTCCGTCCTTGAGACGATCCAGCAATATGAAATGATCCGCCCCGGTGATTGCGTCCTTGTCGGATTCAGCGGCGGGGCGGATTCGCTGTGTTTACTGGTTACGCTTTGGGAACTCTCGGCGGAACTTGAAATCACGGTTTCGGCGCTTCACGTTCACCATGGGCTCCGGGGCGATGCGGCAGACCGGGATGCGGCTTTTGCAGAGGAATTCTGTCAGGCACGGGGAATTCCGTATGCCGTCCGTCATGTGGATACGAAAGCCCGCACAAAAGAAACCGGCGAGTCGCTCGAGGAAGCGGCAAGATCGCTTCGCTATGAAGCACTTTCCGAGCGGGCCGAAGAAATCGGGGCGTCGCGGATTGCGGTTGCACATCATGAGAATGATTCCGCAGAGACCTTGCTGTTCCATCTGATCCGGGGAAGCGCGCTTCGGGGACTTTCCGGAATTCCGCCGGTGCGCGGGAAAATTATCCGTCCGCTTTTATTCTGCTCAAAAGACGAAATCCTCCGGGATCTTCAGGAGCGCGGCCTTTCATACTGCGAGGACGAGACCAACGACTCGGATATGGCAACCCGGAACCGGATCCGCCGGGATGTGCTTCCGAACCTTGCAGAGATCCGTCCGGATGCGGCAAAAAAGATTGCAGAAACCGGCGCATATCTTTCGGAAGTAGATGCTTACCTTACAAAAGAGGCGAGAAAGAAGCTCGACGAATTCCCCGCGCGTGACGGTTCGGGGATTGATGCAGCGCTCCTTTCAAAAGCTCCGGGTATTATGCAGGAGTATCTCATCGCAACTTACCTTCGGAACCGGGGCTGTTCCATGAAGGATATGACGCGGGAACACCTCCAAAAGATCGCGGCGCTTTCG
This sequence comes from uncultured Eubacteriales bacterium, assembly GCA_902803345.1. The sequence continues at coordinate 1,384 of CADCPV010000379.1, forward strand.
GATCTTCCTGTCGGGAAGGGGATTGACCTTCCGTCGGGGCTTCGGGCCGAGAGAAGCTATGACAGTGTGCGGATTTTCCCGAAAAACGGGACGGAAACAGAAAAAACGACAGACAATTCCGCCGTTTCCATGCACATCCGTGTGTTTTCCCGTGTGGAAAACGAGGATTTTCCCGAAAAAGAGTATACGAAATGGTTTGATTGTGATAAAATAAACAGATCGCCGGTTCTTCGGACGCGCAGTCCGGGCGACCGGATTGCGGTTTCTGCGGGACAGCACAAGAAGCTGTCGGACTGGATGATTGATGAAAAGATTCCGAAACAGAAACGGGATTCGGTTCTTCTTGTAGCGGACGGACCGGATATTCTGTGGGCAGTCGGTTACCGGATGGGCGCGGACGCGAAAATTACGGCAGATACCGTGCGCATCATGGAGATTACAATTGAGGGAAGGAGCGAAGAATAAATGAAGGATATTATCAGCGTATTGATCCCGGAGTCTGAAATGAAGAAACGCATCGCGGAACTCGGACAGCAGATTACCGAGGATTTTCAGGGCGAGAGTGTTCACCTGATCTGCATCCTGAAAGGCAGCGTCTTTTTCACCTGTGAGCTGGCGCAGCACATTCATGTGCCGCTGACAATGGATTTCATGCGGGTTGCTTCCTACGGGGACGGTACGACAAGCTCCGGCATTGTACGGCTCTCAAAGGACCTGGATGACTCGATCGAGGGCAAAAACGTCGTCGTGGTTGAGGATATCGTCGACACCGGACGCACCTTAAGCTACCTTTTGAAGCTGTTTGAACAGCGGAAGCCGAAGAGCCTGAAGCTCTGCACGCTTCTCAGTAAACCCGCGCGCCGGGTGACCGAGATCGAAGGCGACTATACCGGTTTTGAGATTCCGGACAAGTTCGTGGTCGGCTTCGGCCTGGATTTCGCAGAGCATTACCGGAACCTGCCGTACATCGGCGTGATCGAAGAATTAGGAGACGAGCGTGAATAATCAACAGGGCAGAAAAAGGACGGGAATGCTGGTTTATGTGGTGTTCCTTCTGATCCTTCTCGGAGGCGCCTTCCTTTTCCAGAAATTTTTCAACCGGACGACGGATGTCAGCTACGCCCAGTATCAGGAAGATCTTTCGAACGGCGCAGTTACCGAAGCGGCCATCAAACAGAACAACCAGGTCCCGACCGGGAAGGTGCTGTACCAGACAGTCGGACAGACCGTTTACAGTGTCAATGTTCCGGACGTCAATGCGGAGAAAGACGCACTTTTAGAGAAGGGCCTCGATATCACCTTTAACGATGTACCGGGCGAGCAGCTGTTTTTGTCGACGATCCTGCCGGTTGTGCTGATGCTCGGCGGCTGCTTCTTCCTCTTCATTATGATGACGGGGCGGATGAATGTTGCAAACGGCGGATCGTCAGGAAATCCGATGAGCGGCTTCACGAAAAGCCGCGCAAGGATGACCGATGCAGAGAAGAATGCGATCAAGTTTTCCGATGTTGCAGGCCTTGTTGAAGAGAAGGAAGAACTCTTTGAAGTCGTGGATTTTCTGAAGGATCCCGGCAAATACACGAATCTCGGCGCCCGGATTCCGAAGGGCGTGCTCCTTGTCGGCCCTCCCGGAACCGGCAAGACGCTTCTCGCGAAGGCGGTCGCGGGCGAGGCCGGCGTTCCGTTCTTTACGATTTCCGGTTCAGACTTTGTGGAAATGTTTGTCGGCGTCGGTGCCTCCCGGGTGCGCGATCTTTTTGAAAATGCCAAGAAGAATTCCCCCTGCATCATCTTTATCGACGAAATCGATGCGGTCGCCCGGATCCGCGGATCGGGTCTCGGCGGCGGTCATGACGAGCGCGAGCAGACCCTGAACCAGCTTCTGGTCGAAATGGACGGCTTCTCAGTGAACGAGGGCATCATTGTCATGGCAGCGACGAACCGCGCGGATATCCTGGATCCTGCGATTCTGCGTCCGGGCCGATTTGACCGGAAGGTTGCGGTCGGCCGCCCGGATGTACGGGGCCGCGAGGAAATCCTGCAGGTACATGCGCGGAACAAGAAACTCGGCGACGATGTGGATCTTCGGCGCGTGGCGCAGACGACGGCCGGATTTGCCGGCGCGGATCTTGAGAACCTGATGAATGAGGCGGCGATCGGCGCGGCGAAGAAAAACCGCGGATACATTTCGCAGGAAGACATCAACCAGGCCTTTGTCAAGGTCGGTATCGGCGCCGAAAAGCATTCGAAAGTGATTTCCGACAAGGAGAAGCGGATTACAGCCTTCCACGAGATGGGCCATGCAATCCTCTTTGAGGCGCTGCCGGATGTCGGCCCCGTCCATACAATTTCGATTATTCCGACCGGGCTTGGGGCAGCGGGCTATACGATGCCGCTCCCGGAGCAGGACGAAATGTTCAATACAAAGTCCAAAATGCTGCAGACGATTATGGTCAGCATGGGCGGACGGATCGCCGAGGAGATCGAATTCTCGGAGATCACAACCGGCGCCTCGCAGGATATCCGGCAGGCAACCGAGATCGCGCGCGACATGGTGATGAAATACGGCATGTCGGAGCGGATCGGATTTATCAATTACGAACAGCAGGAGGATGCGGTGTTTATGGGCCGCGACCTCGGGCATATGAAGACTTACGGCCCGGATGTCTACAACGAGATCGAGTCGGAAGTCAAACGGATCATCAGCGACTGCTACGAAAAGGCCAGAGAAATCCTGCTTTCAAAGCGGGAAGTGCTGAACCAGGGCGCAGAGCAGCTGATTGAAACCGAGAAAATGACGAAGGAAGAGTTTGAAGCCATCTATTATGGAGAGTCCCGGAATTCCTGAAAAACCGAAGACAAATCCGATCGACCGGGAGGCGCTGTTTGCGGATGAGACCGCATTTTACCGCTTTCCCGTGTCTTTCTGTCCGGGCACGGAAGTTACCTTCCGCTTCCGGACTGCGAAGGATGATGTGAACCGGGTACTCCTTTTCGGGCGGACCGTCCGCCTTGAAATGGAGAAGGCTTTCTCAAAGGGCTCTTTTGACTATTACGAGGCGAAGTACACGGCGGACAACCGGCGCTTTTCCTATGCCTTTGTCGTATTTTCGGATTCTGAGCGCTGCTTTTTCAACAAGCTCGGCGCGACCTCGGAGGAGTATATTACCGAGGACTACATGTTTGATTTCGATCCGGACTTCCATACGCCCGAGTGGGCCTACGGTGCGGTCATGTACCAGATCTTTCCGGACCGCTTCCGGAAGGGGGATCCGGGCAGCTCGGTCCGGTCGGGCGAATACCGCTATATGGGCGCACCGGTCGAGCAGGTCCGGGACTGGGATGCGCCGATCCACGGATTCGATGTGCGCCGTTTCTACGGCGGGGATCTTGTCGGAATCCGGGAGAAGCTTCCCTACCTCTCACAGCTCGGCGTGGAAGTCCTGTACCTGAATCCGATCTTCATTTCTCCCTCGAATCACCGCTACGATTCACAGGATTATGATTATATTGACCCGCATCTGACGGGCTGCGCAGACGGACCGGGCAGCGACCGCTGTGAGAACGGCCGCTTTTCCGAGCATTACCGCTATATTGTCACAGACCGGGAGATCCTGGAACGGTCCAACCGCTGGTTTTCGGATTTTGTTGCGGAAGTACACCGCTTCGGCATGAAGCTGATTCTCGACGGTGTTTTCAACCACTGCGGCTCCTTCCACAAATGGATGGACCGCGAGCGGATCTATGAGGGCGAAGGCGGTTATGAGACCGGCGCCTATATCTCCGAGGACAGTCCCTATCACGACTATTTCTACTTCACACCGGACGGGCAGTGGCCCTATAACGGGAAGTATCTCGGCTGGTGGAACAATCCGACGCTTCCGAAGCTGAATTACGAGAGTTCGGATGCAGTGCGGGAGGAGATCTTAAGGATTGCGAAAAAATGGGTCAGCCCGCCCTATAACTGTGACGGCTGGCGGCTCGATGTCGCGGCGGATCTCGGCCCCGGGAAGCGCTACAACCATGAGTTCTGGCGGGACTTCCGGACGGCGGTCCGGGAGGCGAATCCTTCCGCGATCCTGATTGCCGAACACTACGGGAATCCGCGGGAATGGCTGCGCGGCGACCAGTGGGATACGGTCATGAACTATGACGCGTTCATGGAACCGGTGAGTTTCTTCCTGACCGGGATGGAGAAACATTCGGATCACTATGATCCGGTGCTCTATGCAAACGGACGCGAGTTCTTCTACATGCTTCGCGAGAAAATGAGCCGGCTGCCGGGCCAGTCCCTGCTGTCGGCGATGAACGAACTCTCGAATCACGACCATTCGCGCTTCCTGACGCGTACGAATCACCGGGTCGGACGGCTGCAGAGCGTAGGTGCGCTCGCGGCATCGGAAGGCATTTCCTATGCGGCTTTCCGCGAAGGCATTGTCATGCAGTTTACGCTTCCGGGCGCGCCGACGATTTACTA
>CADCPV010000380.1 GCA_902803345.1 uncultured Eubacteriales bacterium
CCCACACCCTAAGGGATATCAGGAGTCTTCGTTTGCTGCTTATTTGACTAATTCAGGGTTAACGACCCATTTTCAAACTAACACCTTATTATTTTCCTGTATTTTAGCATCCGATGTCCAACAAATGTCTCCGGGCCCTCTTCCACGTGAAGCAGATGATGTCCACATGCAAGATACCGCGCCCTCCGTCCCCTGTGAAGCCTCACACGATAAAGCCGCGGGCTGTCAGACAGGTCCCGGTCCTTCATTGACGATATTATTCTGTTCCTTTTCTTCCTGCTTTTCGATCACCGGGTTTTCCTGCGGATTTTCGGCGGCCGGATCCCCTTTTTCTCTGGCTTCAGCCCACTTCATCACAAGACGCTTCATATCGCCTTCGGCAAAAAGCCGCACGACTTCGGGATCTTCCGAAAAAGCTTTAAACCCGGGCGTATTCCTCATATCAGCTGCCGCTTTTCTTACGCCGGCTTCATTGATCGTCTTGTCCCTGTCATAAGGTTTTGCGGCGTATTTTATGCCGATCACGTAGGCATTCGCAAGGTCCGGCTTTTCGACATTCGGATTCTTATCAGCAAACTGTTTCTTTATGGCGTTATACTGGTTCCGGTAGGTGTTTACTTCCTGATAAGATTCCATCATGGAACCGCCGTGTCCGGAACCGGCTTCACGAATGAGCTGATTGACTTTCTCTTCCGGCATTCGGGACAGATATCCTTCCACATCCGAAAGGCTACGGGACAGTTTCCGGGGATCGACTTTGTTCAGAAGCTTATCATCACCGCCGAAATAATCTCCGCGCTTTGCCTCAGCGCACTGACGTGCGGCGATAATCTGCGCAAGGCAGCGGCGTTTTTCAACCGGGTCCCTGGATGCGGCAAGCTTTTTCTGCATGGCTTCGATTCTCAGCTTTGCGCTCGGAAGCTCCGACTTCGGATGGTCTTTCGGAATTACGTCCAGTGAAGCGGCTTTATTGATCAGGATTTCCTGATAACGCTTCTGGAGTTCTCCGCCGTGGCCCTTCGCAGCAAGCGTATAAAGCTCGTCAAATTCCTCTTCTGTGAACCTTTTCTCAATGTCATCCTGGTATTTCCCGGCTTTTTCATAGACCGATGCATTCATCTTCCGGTCGAGCTTCGGATCTCCGCCCCTTACACCGGAACGCACTCCGAGAGCTTCACGAGCCCCGAGAATCTGGGCAACCATCCTTTTCTTCTCATATCCGATCATGAGATCACTTTTGTTCTTGCGGTCAAAATCATTTTTTCTGATACGCCGCTGAAGGGCTTCGATCTGCTGCCGTGCGGTCGGCTGCAGCGTCTCGTCAAGGTCTTTCATTTTCTTGTATTCCGAGCAGCCGATGAGCGCGCTTCTGAATGCATTTTCCAGCTCTGTACCGTCCTCATCCGCTCTCAGAATTCGGGTGTTCGATTCTCCGATTTTCCGCTGCGCGAAAGTGATTATGTCCCCATAGGCTATCTTGTACTTTCTGACGGCGTCATCAACATCCTTTACGGTTTGGAATTTTTCCGGATGGTCATGATATTCTTTCAGAACCTTTCTGTTAACAAGGACTTCACCCTGTGCATCGGAGACATCATCCGCATAAAACGAACCCTTGCTGAAAAGCTCTTTACGCTTTGGAAATCCTGCGAGTTCCACGATCCGATCCTCTACGGTCTGGTTCTTCTCTTTTTCCATCCGCGCGATGTTTTTCGCAATGACGCTGCTGTAAAGTTCGACAGCTTCTTTGCCGCAATCCGGCGCTGTGATTGTGTTTAGGATCTTCTCTAAAGAAAGAACATCCACCACGGATCCGCCTCCACCGGCAGAGCTTAATTCTTCCGTGAGTTCATCAGCCCTTTCACGCAGTTTGATAAGGTCCACCTCGGCCGTTTTCCAGTCCGGTTTGTCCTTCAGCTGTTCGTACAGGGCAACTCTCTCCAGTAAGATGCGTTCCACTTCGTTTCCCATACTGTCAAACCCAACGCATGCTTTCTGTGCGAGATCCACGTCGGCACCGGTTCTCCTTTCCGGATACTCCATGATCTCTCCCAGTTCCCTAAAAGCAGGATGTTCATTATTGAATTGTTCCCAGGAATTCGATTTGAAGGTTGTTCTGATATAGGTCAAACGTTCGCGAAAATCCCGGGCACAGCGGATGAATTGTTTCTTGTTCTCCAGTTTGAGAAGTGAGCTGTTAAGTTTACGCGCCACTTCCGGAATCAAGGAAAGCTGTCCGTTTTGTGCATTGAAACTGTCAGTCATTTCCTTGGAACAGATCTGGCCCATCAGATTCGACATCTTAGCGAACTGCTGTGGGTCCGTACTCAGCTTATTATACAGGTTTTCAGCCCAGGGATCCTGGTTCTGGGCTTCCTGAGAAGACAGGGCATAGGCATTCAGAACGGCATTACGGCTTTCCTGCGTTCCTGCACGCATATCATCAAACATGTTTGAAAGCTCTAGTTCCGACATGCTGTTCACAAAGCGGTCGTATGCCATACTGTTTTTTATATCCGCAATTTCCTGCCGCATCGTTCCGTTTTCACGGACAGTCCGGAATTCCTCGTCAGATATATTCTGGTGCTGAAGAAGCCAGATCATTTCAGCTGCGTTTTCCCGGACAGTTGCAGCACCCGTGAAAGACGATCTTCCAAGCAGCGTATTGATTTCCCGCTCAATCGCGGTCTTTCTCAGAGGTTCGAGTTCGTCCTGCATCGCACCGCCGTAGGTATGCCCCTGAAATTCCCGGTACATCCGGTTCAAGGTCTCTTCCGGCACATTCTCCAGCTCTTTTTCAACCAAATCCGCTCTTTTTGAAACATCGGACGGAATTGTTCCGTTGATAAGGTTATCGTTTACAAAGAGGGCAGACCCACGTCCGGCATTAACGCTTTCTCTTGCCGCGAGGACTTCCGCCATCGCACGCCTTTTCTCTTGAAAAGTATTGAAATCGCCCCGTCTCATCCGCTCCTTCAGTTCCACTACCCGTCTGTAAGCGCTCGGCCGAAGCGATTCATGAAGATCGTCAGGAAAACGGTTATATGAGGCGACATGTTTCTGGAACGAAAGCCGAAGAGAAGCTTCGCCGTCATTCTTTCTGAGAAGCTGGTCCATCTCCTGCGGAGACATGGTCGCGGCAAAGTTCTCGGCGTATTTCCGGTTTACGGCCAGTGTGTTTTCCCAGGTTTCACGTGCTTTTCTCTCCGTGCTGATGTCCTGAAGTGGGATCTGCTCCATGACTCCTCCCGTCAGAAGCACCGCAGCGGCCTCCACCTGTTCCTCTGCCGTCATCGGCTCGTTCCTGCGAAGTTTCTGCCTAACCGCGTTGACCTTTTCGATATAGGGGTTGAGAAATCTTTTCGGCATTTTTTATTCCCTCTTATTCATATTGTGCAAATTTATCAAAATTCCGGGAGAAAACCCCTTCCTCAACGCGCAGCACAGGGAGGGGTCGTTCAATATGTTCTGCATGGGAAGTATATCCGCTGTTGTCCAACAAATGTCCAACAAGCAACAAATCGTTATTGAAAAACGGCTAAACAACTGTCACGCATTAGCATTCACCACCGATATGGTGAGGACATCTGGCATGAGATGTTCCTTGATACCATTGCCGGAAATGCATTATCTTTCAGCGAAAAGAGGCTGGGAATATCA
>CADCPV010000381.1 GCA_902803345.1 uncultured Eubacteriales bacterium
TATCAGGATATCGCTTACAACGGACCGTATCTCATCACCTCTGTTGTTGAGAACAACACCATTGTTTACGAAAAGAACCCGACCTACTGGCAGGCAGATGCTGTCAACCTTGACAAGATCACCTACAAGTACAACGACGGCACGGATGCGCTGAAGGCTTACAATGACACCATTGCAGGCGACATCTCCGGCACCGGCCTCAACACCGAAGCTGTTGTCAAGGCGAAAGAAGACGGCGTTTTCGATGACTACGCTTACACTTCCGACACCAACGCAACCACCTTCGTTGGATTCCTGACCATCGAGCGCAACAAGTACGCGAACTACAACGATGCTTCTGTTGCAGTATCTCCGATGACTGTTTACGATGCTGACCGTTCGAATGCTGCAATGAAGAACGTTCACTTCCGTCGTGCTCTGACCGCTTCCTTCGACCGTGCTTCCATCAACGCGCAGTCCGTCGGCGAAGAGCTGAAGTACAACGCGCTGAGAAACAGCTACACCCCCGGCAACTTCATTTCCCTTGAAGAAGATGTTACTATCGACATCAACGGAACAGCTACCGACTTTGCTGCCGGCACCTACTACGGCGAGATCATGCAGGCTCAGATCGACGCTGACGGCGTCAAGGTTAAGGTTTGGGATGCTGACAAGAACACCGGTGACGGCTACGACGGATGGTATGATCCGGAGTATGCGGCTTCCGAGCTTGCAATCGCGATCGAAGAGCTCGCTGCAGAAGGCATTGAGATCTCTGCAGAGAACCCGATCTACATCGACGATCCGTACAATGATTCTTCTACTATCAGACAGAACCAGGCGAACGTGCTGAAGCAGTCTGTTGAATCCGCTCTTGGCGGCTGTGTTATCGTCAACCTCGTTGGCACAGGCGACCAGGCCGGCTGGCTGTATGCTGGATACTATCCGAACTACGGCTACGATTTCAACTGCTCTTACAACAACGTTTCCGGTTGGGGTCCTGACTACGGTGATCCGCAGACCTACCTTGCAACTGTACAGCCTGATGTACAGGGCGGTATGATCAAGTCCTGCGGTATCTATTAAGGTACAGTGTAAGAGAAACAATTGTTTAGTTGTTGAAACAGATTAATGATGGGGGGATGACTGCAACTGCTCTCATCCCCCTGTCGTTTTATAGAATGCAGAAGTAGACAGGGTTGGGATCATTATGACTAAGTATTTGTTAAGAAGAATCCTTCACGGCATTTTTTCGGTGATCGTCGTTGTGGCTGTGGTTATGATTCTGATCTATTCCTTGATGGACAGAAACCAGGTCTTCGCCTTTGACACCAACTATACCAAGCAGTACTCGAATGCCAAGATCGTATACACTTACCGGGCATGGAGCAATTACGGATATGTGGATTTCTATACTTATGCCAACTATCTCAGTATGCTGGTGAAAAACGGTGAAATCGACGATGAAACCCGTGACAGGGTTTCCACCCTCGGAAGAAAAGCCGCCAATGATTCGGAAGAAGTGGCGGAATATGTAAAGAAATTCACGGAATACTACGAAAGTCAGGGCTACACGGTAGTCCGGATGAACGCAGTCATGAAAAACAAGAAAACTGTAAAGCAGGGCGGACAGCAGCAGCTCTACGCCTACCGGGACAGGCCTTTATATAAGCGCCTGATTCAGTACTTTACGAGAGTATTTACAGTTGACAACATTCATAATGCAGAAAGTGTCGAAGGAGAGCGCGGTATCACGTTTACACTGCACGATCCCCTGTACGGCGGCGAAAAGTTCGCGCCGGCGGTGATCGGAAACGGAACCACGTATAAATACCTTCTTTACACGGACAATAAATTTCCGTTTATACACCAGAATCTCGTAACCATTAAGCTGGGAACCTCCTACGCGGTAAACCGTGGTATCGATGTCTGGCAGACCATGACACAGACACAGGGTTCCTATGTGCTTCGGACGATTACCTACCCGAGCGGTGTAACCGCAGAAGGATCTGCAGACCTGCATACCGCACGCTACGTCGAAGGATCCCGGGAAGCCAGTGATTTAAACAAGCAGTACTATGTGGATGATTATACGAATGTCATCTCGGTCAACAACGGCTTAAGCCGTATGGGGTATTCGTTCATCATCGGCATCATTTCCACGCTGCTGTCTTACCTTGTCGGTATTCCGATCGGCATCTGGATGGCGCAGAAGGAAAACAAAATGGTGGACAAGATCGGTTCCGCCTATGTCGTTTTCATTACCGCGGTTCCGGGCCTTTCGTATATTTTCCTTGTGAAGTCCATCGGTTACAAGGTTGGCCTGCCGACGACGTTTGATTTGCAGAACGGCAGCTGGCTCATGTACATTCTCCCGATTGTATCCCTGTCGCTCCGGCCGATCGCGAGCAACATGAGATGGCTGAGGCGTTTCATGGTCGACCAGCAGAATTCTGATTATGTCAAGTTCGCCCGTTCCGGCGGTCTGTCGGAGGGTGAGATTTTCCGTAACCACATCCTGAAAAACGCTGCAATCCCGATTATTCGCGGTATCCCCGGGGCAATTCTTTTCTCCATGGTCGGCGCGCTGATCACAGAGCGTGTGTACGTGGTGCCCGGTGTCGGCGGCCTCCTGATTCAGGCGATCAACAAATATGATAACGGCGTTATCGTCGGCGTGACGATGTTCTACGCAGTGCTGTCTATTATATCCATTATCCTGGGCGACGTGCTGATGAGTGTGGTTGACCCGCGGATTAACTTTACATCGAAAGCGAGGTAAGACATGGAACAGAATAATCTTGTTGACTTAAGTCACCTGGGGCTTTCGAATGAAGAACTGTTTGCGCATGTCGATCACAGCAACCAGGAATCCGAAAAGATTACGGCACCCCGCTATTCTTACTGGAAGAGCGTATTCCGCGTGTTTTTCCGGAAAAAGATCAATATCGTCATGCTGATCGTTATGGCGCTGCTGTTGTTCTTCACCTATGCTTACCCGCATCTGATCGAGTACGACCGCTTTGCCCGGATCATGGATTCTCAGGCGAAGCATCTGTCGCCGCTGAAGGCTTTCAAGTATTTCGGCTTCAGCATTCATACGATTCTGGGTACCGGCTCTTCCGGCGAGTTTACCTTTGACGCAATCTGGAACGGTTCGCAGATTTCGGTTTCGCTGGCATTCATTGTTGCGCTGATCAACATGACAATCGGCATTTTCCTCGGCGCGATCTGGGGCTTCTCCAAGAAAATCGATATTTTCATGATAGAAGTCTATAACATTGTAGGCAACGTACCCTATGAGCTTTTGATTGCCGTGCTGGTCCTGATTTTCAGCCCTTCTTTCTGGACGCTGATCTTTGCGCTGACGATTACCGGCTGGCTCGGTGTCGCATACTTCATCCGAACGCAGGTTATCATTATCCGTGATCGTGACTACAACCTGGCCAGCAAATGTCTGGGAACCAGGCTCATCCGGATTGCGACGAAAAATATCCTGCCCTTCATGACTTCGGTCATCGTGACCTATGCGGCGCTTGAGATTCCCGCCTATATCGGCATGGAAGTTTTCCTGTCCTATATCGGCATGGGTGTTTCCGAGATGTCGCTCGGCAAAATGATTTCCGAATCGCAGAGCGCCATGACGACGCCCGGATGGGGATTTGAATTCTGGAGTCCTGTCGCGGTATCGGCGATTATTTCCATCGTGCTGTTTGTCATCGGGCAGAATCTGGGCGATGCTTCAGACCCCAGAACCCATATGTAAGGGGGACGAGCATGGAAGATAAAAAAGTATTATTATCTGTCAAAGACCTGGAGGTCAAATTCCGCGTCCGCGGCCGTATCCTCACAGCCATCCGGGGAATCTCCCTTGATATCTATGAGAACGAATCGATTGCAATCGTGGGCGAGTCCGGCTCGGGCAAATCCGTTTTTACCAAGACCTTCGCGGGTATGCTGGAAACCAACGGCTTTATCTCCAACGGGTCTGTCATTTTCAACGACGAGGAACTGGCTGATACGAAGGTTCAGCTGAACAAAACCGCGAAACTGGACATCTCCCGGATGCACAAGAAGCTGAATGCCTATTCCCGGCTGGAAAAAGGCGCGGATACCTGGCGGAAAATGCTCGAACTGAAGCGTGAGCATAAGGCGCGGACTGTCCTTTCCGACGAAGAAGACCAGGCATTTTCAGAGAAGCTTGACGAACTGAAGTACAACCTGACGGAAGCGAACAACCTGAAGCAGACGCTGGATCCCCGAAACGACAAAGAGCAGATCAAAAAAGTCTCGCTTGAGATCAGCGAGTACCAGAAGGCAATCAAGGACACCGAAAACGAGCGGGATGCCCGGATCAAAGCACATAAACAGGATGCGGCAGCTGACACAGCATACCAGGAGTCTTACAAAAAAGAGCTTTCACAGCTTGAGGAACAGTATGCGAAGGAAACCGCAGGAGAAATCAGCAAGGAAACCGACGATCGCAACCTGAACATTGCCAAGGAGATTTATCTGTCAATCGGCCGTTACAATCCTTTCAGACGGGTTCAGACCGAGATGAAACTCCTGAAATCCTATAAGGAAGCCATGCGTCTCGGCGAGGATGTCTCGAAAGATGAAATCCGCGACGCTGTCTTCGGAACGACAGCTCTTCGGGTGAAGCTCACGGATGAAACCGAAGAAATGCTTCACGGCACCTGCGTTCTGAATGTTGCGAATATCTCGAACCCCAAGGACTGGCAGCAGATCCGCGGATCGAAAATCGCAACCGTTTTCCAGGACCCGATGACCTCCCTGAACCCGATCATCACGATCGGCAAACAGATCACCTCAGTCATCACAAAGCACCAGAACTGCTCTGAAATCGAAGCCAGGGAGCGTGCACTGAAACTGATGAAGCAGGTCGGCATCCCGAATGCGGAGAACCGTTTCGACGATTATCCCTTCCAGTATTCCGGCGGCATGCGGCAGCGTATCGTTATCGCGATCGCGCTTTCCTGCCAGCCCAAGATCCTGATCTGCGACGAGCCCACCACCGCGCTCGACGTGACAATCCAGGCGCAGATCCTGCAGCTTCTGAAGGATCTGCAGAAGGAATACTCCTACACGATCGTTTTCATTACGCATGACCTTGGCGTCGTTGCGAATATTGCGGAGCGTGTGGCGGTTCTGTATGCAGGCCAGCTTGTGGAGCTCGGAAATGTCGATGAGATTTTCTATGATCCGCAGCACCCCTATACCTGGGCACTGCTTTCGTCGCTGCCGCAGCTTGCGGAGAAGGGTTCGAAGCTGTACTTCATTACCGGTACGCCGCCGTCACTTTACAACAAGGTTGTCGGTGACGCGTTTGCACCGCGTAACCCGTACTGCCTCAAGATCGATACCATTGAGGAACCGCCGATGTTCAAGGTGTCGGATACGCATTATGCCAAGACGTGGATTCTGGATCCCCGGTCGCCGAAGGTCGAAAAACCTGAGATCATCCAGAATATCCACGAAAAGCTGATGAAGTCACTGAATATGTAAAGGAGGGCGTGAAGATGAGTAAACAAGTTTTAAGCAGCACCAGCGCCCATCTCCCGGAGCATGGCCGTATCGATGAAAACGGCAGGGAAGTCCTTCTTGAGGTCAAAAATGTTGATATTACTTTCGGCAAAGGCGACAATGCCGTCCACGCCGTAAAGAATGCCAGCTTTGAAATCTATAAGGGCGAGACGTTCTCTCTTGTAGGCGAGTCCGGCTCCGGCAAAACGACAATCGGACGCGCGGTCATCCGTGTCAACCCCTGTGCGGCCGGTGAAATCCTGTATAAGGGCGTCCGCATTTCGGGCAAGATCCCGCACTCCCTGGACCGTGAAGTTATCCGGAATATCCAGATGATTTTCCAGGACCCGGCTTCTTCGCTGAATGAGCGTGCGACGGTCGACTATATTATTTCCGAAGGCCTGTACAACTTCCACCTCTATGAGAACGAGGCGGACAGAGTTGCGAAGGTCGAGCATATGATCAACGAGGTCGGCCTTCTTCCCGAACACCTGACCCGTTACCCGCATGAATTTTCCGGCGGCCAGCGGCAGCGGATCGGCGTCGCGCGTGCGATGGTCATGGACCCGGAGCTCGTGGTCGCGGACGAGCCGATTTCCGCGCTCGATGTTTCGATCCGTGCGCAGGTGCTGAACCTTTTGAAACAGTTCCAGAAAGAGAACGGCGTCTCGTACCTGTTCATTGCACATGACCTTTCGATCGTCCGCTTTATTTCGGACAGGATTGCCGTTATATACAAAGGCGATATCGTGGAGGTTGCTGAGACAGATGAGCTGTTCAACTTCCCGCTGCACCCCTACACGCACTCCCTGATTTCAGCGGTTCCGATTCCGGATGCCCGTCTGGAGAAGAATAAAGTGCTGTACACCTATGACCCGTCCATTCACGATTACAGCGAGGACAAGCCGGAGCTGGTGGATATCGGACACGGACACTGGGTCTACGGCAACAAGAAGGAAATCGAAGAATACAAGGCAATCCGCGAAAAAGGCGAACCGGTTAAGTCTGTGACTATTCTTTCCGACGAGGAGATGGCTGCCCGCGAAGAAGAGGAGAGAAAGAAACGCCTCTCCGCGGCAGACGCTACGCTGACCGGAAGCAACGTGATTCTGGACCGGCCCATTCATGACACCGGGACCCTGTGGCTGGGGATTTTCTCCTTCCTTCTTCCGATTCTCGGCCTGATTGCAGGACTGATTTTCAGAAAACACAATTATATCCGAAACTACAAAATGTGTATGAAGGGAGTGCTTATCTGCTTTGCCCTGATTTTGGCGGCGGTTATCCTGTTTATGATCTTCCTTGGTATAGCGCATCTGTAGGTGTGAAGATGCTTGTGCCGCGCAGGAGGAATCCTGCGCGGATTTTTTACGCGAAAGGTACTTTATGAGTCTGTTCAGAAAAAATATCGGTCCGGAGAATATAGAGGTCGAGATCAAACGGCCGAAGCTTCGGATCATCATCGTGGCTGCACTGTTATCGGTCGGTCTTTTACTGATCGCGTATGGCATCGCGTCTTCGCTCAGCACAAAATCAGGATGGCAG
This sequence comes from uncultured Eubacteriales bacterium, assembly GCA_902803345.1. The sequence continues at coordinate 7,069 of CADCPV010000381.1, forward strand.
CAGATCGAAGTTTCTGTTTCCGGAAACGCCCATGCAGGGGGGGATTTTTCTTTTATCGTGTATTTTGACGGCGGGTTTATGGATCAGAGCGCCAGGAAACTGACTACGGCGTATTCCGAAATCGCCGTGAAAGCCTATCAGATTTTTGATGCGGACAAGACCTTCATCGGTGTGAAGAACCTTCTCGTCGTGAACCAGAGCCCGAATACGGCGGTTGAAGTAGAGCCCGAGCTGTATCAGGCGCTTCAATTACTGGAAAAGTATCAGAACCGGGCGATTTTTCTCGGACCGGTCTATGAAGTATACCGGGGCCTTTTCCTGTGTCAGGAAGATGCGGAGACGATCGATTTTGATCCGCACAGAAATGAAGAGGTAAGGAGCTATATCGAGGAGACTCTTTCCTTTGTCACGGATCCGGAACATATCTCGCTGGAGCTTCTTGACAACAATCAGGTCTGTCTGCATGTTTCCGACGAGTATGCGGCCTATGCGGCAGAGAATGATATTACGGTTTTCCTGGACCTTTTCTGGATGCGGAATGCCTTTGCCGGCGACTATATGGCAGATGCGCTCGCGGACTACGGCGTAAGTCAGGCCTATCTTGCCAGCAATGACGGGTATATTCGGTGCCTGGATGATACACCTGGCAACCGCTACCGTCTGGCATTGACGGAGTGGCAGAACGGCGTAGCGGCCAGTCCGTTTGCCGTTGAATATTCCGGTCCTGCTGCTTTTGCAGTCGTTCGGGGATATCCAGTCAATGATGCGGACGAGGATCTGTATTATGTCTATGAAAACGGTCAGGTCGTGAACGGCTATATCAACCTGGAAGACGGCTGGAATCGTATGGAGGCGGATGAACGGGTTTTCTACGGCTATGATACGTCCTGCGCTGAGGTGATGCTGAAGTCATTCCCTGAAATTTTAGCGAAAAACATCACCGAACAGGATACTTTATCTCTGGCTTCGGACGGAGTTTTCAGCATCTTCCGGGAAGGCAGTACATACGTGATGACAGACCCCGATGTGTCTCTGACGGAAGATACGGCGAAGTAAACCAGAAGCTGCAGCCGAAGAGAAACAGAGACTTTTGAGCTGATTCAGTCGTTATCCTGTGAAAGGCGAAGAATGAAGAAACAGTGGATTCAGAAAATACTTGCAGTGCTCCTTACGGGAGCACTTTTGTGTCTTTCGTGCTGTGAAAATGCGGATACGACGGAGGCTGTTAACAGCGGATCGGTAACTGAGACTGAGGAGAGTGAAACCGTGACACAGGAAGAGACGGAACAGAGTACAAAAAAAGAAACCGAGACAGAACAGAGTACGGAAGAAGAAACAAAGACGGAACAGAGCGAAATATCGTCGGAGGAGACAGATTCTGAGAGCAGCGAATCGGAAGCGGATGAACCTGGCAGAGAGGTGTTCGAGGAGCAGATTTCGGAAATCCTTTCCGGAATGTCCCTTCGCGAAAAAGTGACGCTCCTTCTGATGCCGGCGATGAGAAGTTTTCGGGAGGGCGGTATCACGGAAGGAAACGGCGGA
>CADCPV010000382.1 GCA_902803345.1 uncultured Eubacteriales bacterium
GAAACGGCGGTGTCCGACACCATCCGAAACCCGAAAGATTCTTCGCTTTCTTTTGCGAGACTACTTGATTTTATGGGGCAGTTTCGGGTATAATAACAGAAACATATAAAGTGGGGGCAGTATGCCCGGACGAAAGAATCCCGAGGAGGAAACAGATATGGTAAGAGTAGGAATGCTTACCTCAGGCGGCGACTGCCAGAGCCTGAATGCGACGATGCGCGGCATCGGCAAGGGACTTTTTAACTACTACGGGGACGGTGTGGAAATCATCGGTTTCCTGGAAGGCTACCGGGGCCTGATGTACAACGAATACAAAAAAATGACGCCCCGTGACTTCTCCGGTATTCTGGATGAAGGCGGCACAATCCTCGGAACATCCCGTCAGCCGTTCAAGATGATGCGGGTTATCGAGGACGGATTCGATAAAGTGGCGGCAATGAAGCGGACCTACAAGGCACACAAGCTGGACTGCCTGTGTGTGCTCGGCGGAAACGGATCGCAGAAAACTTCGGCGCTTCTGAAGGAAGAAGGCCTGAATGTTCTCGGACTTCCCAAGACGATTGACAATGACCTGTGGGGCACGGATATGACCTTCGGGTTCCAGAGCGCGCTGAACATCGCGACCGAAGCAATCGACTGCATTCATACCACGGCGGCTTCCCACGGACGCGTGTTCATCATCGAAGTCATGGGCCACAAAGTCGGCGAACTGACGCTGCACGCAGGTGTTGCGGGCGGCGCGGACATCATCCTGATTCCGGAAATTCCGTATCATCTTGATGCGGTCTGCAAGGCGATCCAGAAGCGTGAAGAAGAGGGCAAGAACTTCACCATCATCGCGATGGCGGAAGGCGCGATCAGCACTGACGAAGCCAAAATGAAGAAAAAAGAGGTCGAAAAGAAGCATGCGGAGCTTCCCGCTTCCTTCGATCTTGCAGCGAAGATTACCGAGCGGACCGGCTGCGAAGCGCGTGTCACCGTGCCCGGACATACCCAGCGCGGCGGACGTCCCTGCCCCTATGACCGGGTGCTTTCCACAAGGCTCGGCGCAGCGGCAGCGCAGATGATCACCAAGCAGAAATACGGGTATCTCGTCGGTATTCACAACAACGAAATCACACCGGTTCCTTTGGAGGACATTGCCGGCAAGCTGAAAATGGTTGATCCCAAGGGCGAAATGATCAAACAGATCAGATCCATCGGCATCAGCTTCGGAGACGAATAAGAAAGGTTTTAAGCCTGCGGAAGTATGTGCCGCGGCAGTTACCTGAGGGAAGATTATGGCCTATACCGCTCTTTACAGAAAGTGGCGTCCGCAGCAGTTCTCGGAAGTGCGCGGTCAGGACCACATTGTAAAGACATTAAAAAACCAGCTGCTGTCAAACCGAGTCGGCCATGCGTACCTGTTCTCCGGGACGAGAGGCACCGGCAAAACCACCGTTGCGAAAATCTTTGCACGGGCGGTGAACTGCGAACATCCGAAGGAGGACGGGTCCCCCTGCAATGAATGCGCATCCTGCCGGTCAGTACTTTCCGGGTCCTCGGTAAATGTCGTGGAAATCGACGCGGCTTCAAACAACGGCGTCGACAACATCCGGGAAATCCGTGAAGAAGTCAAATACCGTCCCACGGAGGGCCGGTACCGCGTTTACATCATTGACGAGGTGCACATGCTCTCCGCGGGCGCTTTCAATGCGCTTTTGAAGACGCTTGAAGAGCCGCCGGAATACGTGATCTTCATCCTGGCGACAACAGAGGTGCAGCGGATCCCGATCACGATCCTTTCAAGGTGCCAGCGCTATGATTTCCGGAGACTGTCTCTGGAGGAACTTCGGACACAGATTTCGGATATCCTCGAGGCCGAAGGCATCGAAGCGGAACCGGAAGCGGTTTCCTATATTGCGCGGCGGGCGGACGGATCGTCGCGGGATGCCCTGTCGATTTTAGAGCAGTGCCTTTCCCTGTTCTACGGGGAAAAGCTTCTGTATGAACGGGTTCTTGACACGCTCGGCGTATCGGACCAGTCTGTTTTTTCCGGGCTGCTCCGGAAAGTCATCGCCTATGACGTCCGGGGCGTTGTGGAGGAAGTGGACGATCTGCTGTCAAAGGGGCGCGAGCTCTCGCAGTTTGTGACGGATTTCACCTGGTATCTGCGGAATATCATGCTGATCCAGACCGACAGCCCCGGAGAGGATGTGCTCGGGATTTCCCGGGACAACCTTTTGCGGATGAAGGAAGAAGCCGAGGACATGGACCTGAACCAGGTCATGCGCTACATCCGGATCCTCGGGGAGACTTCGAACCAGATGCGTCTTGCGTCCGGGAAGCGCGTGCTTCTGGAGCTGGCGCTTCTTCGGATGATGCAGCCTGCGACAGAGACGGACCTGTCGGCTTTAATCGACCGGATACGGCTTTTGGAGGATCGGGTCGGTCTTCAGGGCGGGGAAATCCCGATTCCGGTGCAGGGCAACAGGGTTCCGGCAGGCACGGCGGATCCGAAGCCCATGAAGCCGCAGCGCCAGGAGATCACGGTTTCCGAGGCGGATTATCAGGATTATACACTGGTGTCATCGGAATGGGATGAGTTCATTTCCGCGCAGCGGGGACTCCTCCGGTCATATCTTCAGGGTACGAAAATCAGCGTTTCTCCGGAAGGCGGCCTTGAGCTGCTGTTCCGGAATGAATTCAACTTCCGTGCCGCCGAGAGATCCGGACGGGCGGAGGAATTGGAGGCGCTTCTTCGGGAGCGGTTCAGCAAGAACTTTGTAATCCGTTTCAGGCATCTGAAACAGAACGAAAGCGAGCCGGTTCTGCGGCTCGGACCGAGAATTCCCGGCATCAACATGGACATCGAAATGCCGGACGAGGAGGACTAAGACTATGGCAAAAGGACGCGGCGGATACGGCGGTTTTTCGCAGATGCCGGGCAACTACGCGAATCTGATGAAACAGGCGCAGCGGATGCAGCGCGAAATGCAGGAAAAACAGGAAGAGCTGGAACAGTCTGAATTCACGGCTGCAACCGGCGGCGGAGCAGTTTCCGTAACGATGAACGGCAAGCGTGAGCTTCTCACTCTGGAGATCAGTCCGGATGCGGTGGATCCCGATGATGTCGAAATGCTGCAGGATTTAGTAATTTCCGCGGTGAACGAAGTGCTCCGGAAAATCGATGCTGCGAACGAAGAAAATATGTCAAAGCTCGCGGGCGGCATGGGCGGCCTCGGAGGACTGTTCTAAAAGGTTATGGATTATTACGGAACTGAAGTGACAAAGCTGATCGCAGCGCTCTCGGGGCTTCCCGGGATCGGTACAAAAAGTGCGCAGCGGCTGGCTTTTCATATCATCAATATGCCGGAAGAGGAAGTCACAGGGCTTGCGGATGCAATCGTAAATGCCAGGAAGAACGTGCGTTACTGCAAAGAATGCTTCACTCTGACCGACAGCGAGCTGTGCCCGATCTGTGCTTCGAAAAGCCGGGATCACGGCACGATCATGGCGGTGGAAACGACGCGGGATCTCGCGGCTTATGAGAAAACCGGCAAATACAACGGCGTTTATCATGTGCTTCACGGCGCGATTTCCCCGATGCTCGGCATCGGGCCCGGCGACATTAAGCTGAAGGAGCTTCTGAAGCGGCTTCAGGGTGATGTGAGGGAGCTGATTATCGCGACCAACAACAGTCTTGAAGGCGAGACGACGGCGATGTATATTTCAAAGCTCGTCAAGCCGGCGGGCATCCGTGTGACAAGAATCGCAAGCGGCGTTCCGGTCGGCGGCGATCTGGAATATATTGACGAAGTGACGCTTCTTCGTGCGCTCGAGGGACGGACGGAGCTGTAGGGAAAAGGTAAGGCTTAGGGACAGGAGCGGTTTATGAACAAGCAGGAATTTCAGCGCAGGCTCGATGA
>CADCPV010000383.1 GCA_902803345.1 uncultured Eubacteriales bacterium
AGCATGGGATGGTGGGAAACCGCTGGTTGTCTATTTCACCCGGGTTGGGAACACCGATTTTGATGAAGATGTCGACGTGGTATCCGGAGCGTCTCTTCTTGTGGTCTCCGACGAACTGATGGGGAATACGCAGATAATGGCGGACATGCTTTGCGATATCATCGGGTGTGAGGAAGCGGCAATTACACTGGCTGGGAAGCATTATCCGTCGTCCTACAATGACACTATCGCTGTCGCACGGACGGAATTACAGGAGAATGCAAGGCCGGAAATCTTGCCGATCGATGTTTCCGGATATGAAACGATTATCCTGGTATACCCGATCTGGTGGGGGACAATTCCGATGCCGGTCGCGACATTCCTGGAGGGAAACGATTTTGCAGGGAAGAAGATTCTCCTTGTAGCCACACAGGGCAGCAGCGGATTTTCCAGAAGTACTGCAGACATACGGGAAATCGTACCGGATGCAGAGGTTACGGAAGGAATCAGCGTTTACTGTGATGATATACCGCAGGCGAGAGAGGCGCTCTATCAGATGATACATGATTATAATGGGGAGAATGATAATCGATGATCTGGGTTGCTCTGTACCTCATTCTGATCAGCATCATTACGTTTATTGTATTCGGTGCGGATAAAAAGCGTGCGAGGAAGAAAGAATGGCGTATTCCCGAGAAGGTGCTGTTCTTTCTTGCGATAATCGGCGGAAGCGTCGGTGCGATCCTGGGGATGCTGATCTTTCATCACAAAACACGGAAATGGTATTTCAAGATCGGAATGCCTGTGATTCTGGCTGTGCAGGTCACGGCTTTTGTGCTGGTATGGCGGTATCTGCTGTGAGTTAAGACGTAAAACAAAAGGAAAAGGTGCTATATGGCACAGAGAATGATTCATTACCTGATTGGAACGACTCTTGCTGATCAGTACAAGATCACGGACCGGAAAGCAAGGTATTATAACCAGCTATGACTTTCGATTCCTTGATATAAGACAAGAGACTGAATCAGAAAAAAAACGGGGCTGCTGCAACAGTAAAAATGATACTACAAATATCATTTGCTGTTGCGGCAGTCCCTTTCATGTTGTTTTTCAGGCAACTGCGGCAGGCCGGTCAAGAATACCGACACCCTGAAGAACATCGGTAATGTTGTCTGCAGGAACAATCTCGAGTTTCTCCCGGACTTCTTCGGCGACATCTTTCAGATCATAGAGATTTTCCCTTGGAATGAAAACTTTCGTGACGCCGGCGCGTTCGGCTGCCATCAGCTTTTCGGGAAGCCCGCCGATCGGCGTCACTGCTCCGCGAAGCGATACTTCTCCGGTCATTGCGATATGGGTATCCACCGCATGGTCTGTAAGGAGCGATGCCAGGGCGGTCGTCAGTGTAATGCCGGCCGAAGGACCGTCTTTCGGTACTGCTCCTTCCGGTACATGGATGTGCAGGTCCTGGCTGCTGAGCTTTTTTGCTTCCGATGGGAAGAGTGACTTTACGAGGCTTAATGCAATCCTTGCGGATTCTTTCATGACGTCGCCCAGCTGCCCCGTGATAATCAGATCACCCTTTCCCGGTGTCAGAAGGGTCTCAATGAACAGAATATCTCCGCCGACCGGCGTCCATGCCAGGCCGGTGACGACGCCGGGCTTCGATTCCGGAAGGATATTGTCATGGCGGATCGGGCGTGTGTCAAGCGTCTCCCGGACCAGGTCCGCGGTTACTTCAACGGCCGATTCAGGGTGTGAGGCAATGCGGACGGCAAGGCTCCGGCAGAGCGTATCTATGCATTTTCGAAGGCCCCGGACACCGGCCTCCATCGTATAGTCGGATATCAGGACTTTCAGGGCTTCATCCGGGAAAGTCAGCTGGTCTTTTGCGATCCCTGAAGCCTCCATGGATTTATGAACCAGGTGCTCGCGGGCGATCTGAAGTTTCTCCAGCGGGGAATACCCCTGGAACTGAATTACTTCCATTCTGTCGAGAAGCGGCTGCGGGATCGTATCCAGACTGTTTGCGGTACAGATGAACAGGACGTCCGAAAGATCATACGGGACGTTCATGTAATGGTCGGTAAAAGTATTGTTCTGCTCCGGGTCGAGCACCTCCAGAAGCGCGCTGGCAGGACTCCCGTTATAGGAAGCGGAGAGTTTGTCCACTTCATCCAGCACCATGACAGGATTGGATACCCCGCTCTTATGGATGCCGTCCATGATGCGTCCGGGCATGGAGCCGATATAGGTTCTCCTGTGGCCGCGGATGTCGGATTCATCATGAACTCCGCCGAGACTGACACGGACGTATTCACGTCCGAGAGCTTTGGCAATACTTTTTCCGATGCTGGTCTTTCCGGTGCCCGGAGCGCCGACGAAGAGGAGGATGGATCCGGACTGCTGTTTCTTCAGGTTCATGACCGCGATCTGCTGGATAATGCGTTCCTTGACCTTCTTCAGGCCGTAATGGTCCTCGTCAAGAATCCGGCGGGCCTCCGCGAGGTCGATCCGTTCTGCTTCTTCTTTTTTCCAGTTCAGGGTCGTGACAAAGTCGAGGTAATCGTAGAGCATCCCGGACTCCACGCTTTCCTTTCCCTCCTGGCGAAGACGGTTCAGCACCTTTTCGGCTTCTTTTCTTGCAGTTTCATTCATGCCTGAATCAGCAATTCGCTGGGCAAACTTCTGGACATCCGTCACATTCTCTGGGTGCATTTCATCCAGCTCTTTCTGCAGGTGCTCCATCTGGCGCTTGATCGCGGCTTCCCGGTATCGCTGCTGGTACTCCTGCTGTTGGGAACTGACCGCTTCATTTGTAATCCGTCCGACCTCCATGAATTCATAGAGTATCTTTTCGATCAGTTCAGCGCGCGCCAGACGGCTGTCCTCTCTGAGAATCCCGTAACGTTCTTCGTTGGACAATTTAAGCAGGGGAGACATCACACAGGCGGCCATTTCGACAGAGTGAATCTGTTCGATGAAATACTCGGCGGTTTCCGCCCATTTGAAAGCGGAAGAGAACCGGCGCATCTCCTGCTTCAGTCCCTGCAGTTTTTCGGAAGCGGTTTTTTCATCCAGGTCTTCGATATCCCTGCGCTTTTGGATATTCAGCTGAACGGTTCCGTCCGGATTGATATGCACGTCTTCGAGGTTTACACGGTACTGTGTCCGGATTACGGTATACCCCTGCGGGTTGAGTTCCGTGATGCTCCCAGAAACACCGACAGGATAGAAACTGTCTTCGGACGGGTTCGTCAGCGCCTTTTTCTCTTTTCCGACAATCAGGACAAGTTTCTCGTTAAGAGAAAGCCCTTTCCCTCCTGCGCTTTGCTTCAGGTCTTCGGTTGGAAAGAATAATGTGGCATTCGGCGCAATAATGGTGTTGTAAATCGGAATAACAATCATGATTTTCTCCTTATAAGTGAATGTTCGTTTATTAATTTCGCTTTTTGATCCCCGCCCGAAGACGGGGTTTTTTCACATCAACAACATAGTCTGCAGCATCTGTATCAGTTCCCGGAGATGCGCCTCACTTTCCTCCGCCATGGCCGTCCGGTTCATTGCCATAAAGCGTACCGGCGACAGGAGGAGGGATCCCAGCGTCCAGTCACTGCACGGACGGATTTCTCCCCGGCGCTGGTATTCATGAATGCTTTCGAATACATCGCAGGAGCAGTCCTTCTCACAGACTTCTGCGGAAAGCGTAGGGCAGCGGGAACACTGTTCCACAAAACTGAAAATGTCTTCATGATCGAAAGAATACTGGTAGTATCCCCGGACAATCGCTTCGATCACGGAAGCGGCGTTCATTTCCGGACGGATGCAGCCGCTCAGGTATCTGTAGGATTTGTGTGCGTATTCCCGAAAGGCTTCCGCAAGCATTGCCTCTTTATTGTCGTAATAGACATAGATTGTTGCGGGTGAAACACCGGCTTCGCGGGCGATTTTCGACACGGATGTTCCGTCAATCCCTTCTCTCAGGATAAGCCGGACAAGCGCTTCCTTGATCCTTTGCTGTTTGTCTTCATCTTTCAGGCGCATAACACAGATCCTCCCAACAGACTGTGTTAATAATAAACGATCATTCAGTTATTGTCAAGCCCAGTTTGTGAAACGGAGTAAAAGAAGCACAAAAGAAGCGGATTTATCACAGAAAACCGGCGGAAAAAAATAATGGAAGCCAAAAGATCCTTCTGTTATACTGAAGTAAAAATCGGAGGAGGATCATGGTTATGGGAATCTCGAAGCCTTTAGTAATGGAAATTGCGTATCACACCTATGCTATCAATGAGTTCGGAATGGCGAGCTGTTTTATGCTGGTTGGGTCAGAGCGCGGACTTCTGATCGACACCGGCTGCGGCATGTACCCGATGCGGGAGATTGCGGATGAACTGTGCAGCCTCCCTTATGATGTAGTGCTGACCCACGGACACGGAGACCATGTTGCGGGTATGGATCAGTGGGAGGAGGTTTATCTGCATCCTGCGGACTGGGACAGTGTAAGCCTTGAGAGGCTGGATCAGAATATCGCAATGCTGCAGCATTATCCGGAGATGATGGCACAGTTCGGATCTTTCGACGCATATGATATCAAACCGGAACAGATCCGTTATGCGCGGACGCTGCCGAAGTTTCTTCCGCTTGAGGAAGGGATGATCTTTGATCTTGGCGGTCGGAAAGTCGAAGTGATTCACACACCCGGACATACTGCGGGCGAAGTGGTACTGATCGACGACGCATCCCGGATTCTCTTCTCGGGAGACGCCTGCAACCCGAATCTCGGAATCCGGGCGGCAAGCGTCAATACGGCGCTTAAGGGGCTTCTGAAGGTGAAGGCACAGAAGGCGCGTTTCGACCGGAATTATAACGGTCACATCGGCTACGGTGGAGCGACTGTGCATGTCAGCATGCCGGAACATAACCTGGATACCGATATCGAGATCTTCCGGGAGATTCTTGCAGGTACTGCAGACGCCGAGATCATGGATGGACCGATGGGCCGTATGGGCGTTGTCGTGAAGAACGGCATGCGGGTGTCTTTCGATCTGAACCGGCTGATTGATCCGGAGGAAGAACCGGTGGCTTGATCAAACTTTGGGGATGGAATTTGGTACAGTACGAAAGGATAAATCATGATACCAGAATCTGAACGATTGAAATACCAGGCGATGTTTGCAGAACAACTGAACAAGGCAATGAAACACAGAAATGTATCAGTGAAGGAACTCGCTGCAGCAATCGGCCGGTCAGAGTCTTCAGTAAGGAGATACCTGAAAGGCCAGTCTGACTATGGAGTAGATATTCTTCTCGCCCTTTCCGAAACGCTCAATGTCCTTCCAAGCTATTTGTTGGGGGAACCGATTATGGAGAAGGAGACACAGGACATTGCAGACAACATGGTCAGAAGCATCTGTGTCGACCATGATTGGGAAGAACAGGAAAGCAAACTCATGAAAAAGGCGAATGAGCTCACTGATGAGCAGAGGCAGCAGCTCGGAGACTATTTCGGGAAACTGTTGGAAAGGATTGAGGAAAAAGAGAACGAAAAGAAGCCGGACAAAATTACATAACCGGATGGGAAATTTGTTTGATCGAATCCAAATTTCCTTATTTTAAGCCAAATATTGAATGTTGAATCCCCCCTGAAATTACACCGATCCGTGTAATTTCAGGGGGGATTTCCCATATTTCATGGGTCACTCATGGGTTTGCCACTATTCGTCTCCTGAAAAACGCCCATAAAGCGTAACAGAATTGTTACGCTTCGGAGTATACAGCCTCTTTGTTCCGGAGTATACTTGTGCTTAGAAGAAGATAACAGGGAGGTCAGCCATGTCATATCGTATTACCTCAAGAAATACTATAACGAGCAAATGCGACGCTGTCGTAAACACAACAAATCAGAAGCCTGTCTGTGCGCTGGGAAGCGAGATGGAGATTTACCGGGCAGCAGGGTTCGACACTTTGCTGAGGGAGCGGCAGAAAGCCGGAATTCTGTCTCCCGGCGAAGTGTTTTCAACACCCGGCTTTGGATTGAAGGCGAAAACCATCTTCCATGTCGTTCTGCCTGCCTGGAACCACACAAACCCGCCGGATTATGACCTGATCAGGAAATGTTACAGAAATATCTTCGCGGCGGCGGAAAACGCAAAGGTTAATAGTCTCGCCATACCTGTTCTGGGCCTGGAGAAGTACGGCTTTTTCGGGAAGAAAGCGATGGATATCGCGATCGATGAAACGGAGGCTTTTCTTCTGAGGTCGCCGATGAATGTTTCCCTGTGCGCTGAGAAAAGCAGGTTTGTGCTTCCGGGAGAACTCGCGGACGATATCGATAACTGGCTTCAGAATGACACGGTGAATACAGATCCGGCTTACCATTACCGGTCTGTCCAGGAGGCGGTAAAGGGAAACGGACCGCAGGAGTCTTTTGGCGATCGTTTCTTCCGGCTTGTGGACGAGAAGGGATGGACCGACGCGGAAGTGTATCATCGCGCGAATGTTGACCGCCGGATCATCTCCAGGCTGCGGTCGGATCCAGAGAGCGGGGTAGCTCGTAATACCGCCATTTCCCTTGCCGTCAGCCTGCATCTGACGCTCGACGAAGCGAAGGATTTCATTGCGCTTGCGGGATGGGCTTTCCAGAAGAACAGTAAGTTTGACCGGATCATTCAGTACTTCCTTGCAAAACAGAAATACAATATGGCAGAGATCAATGAAACCCTCTTTGCTTACTGCGGGAGATGTCTGACACAGTGATCAAATGTCTATTCTGAAGCGACCACCATATCGGGCAGGAATGGTATCATATCATAAGAAAGCGAGGTGAAGCAGATGGACAAGAAGACAAGCAGGAAGATTCGTAATGATCTGAAAACAGCCTATTCGAAACTGGATATAGAGAGCAACCCGGATCTCGCATGGGTGCTCCGTATGATTCTTCGTTATTTTGATTCAGAACAGGATGTATTCCGGATGGCGTATGAACTGGATACTGCCTGCGTCACGGAAAAGCTGCCGGAATGCATAATTCCGGTAATCAGGGAGCTTTATCTTCAGGCGGCGAAAGAAGACGGAATCAATTCCACAATGGCATACAACAACCTGGCAATGATGTACTACAACGGCCGCGCCGGGAAGCGGAACTACAGGGAAGCAATTCGATACCTTACGCTGGCGGATGAAGGCGGTGAACGGCTCGCAACGGAAAACCTGGCATATTGTTATTACTATGGGCTGGGTACTGCTCAGGACTATGAAAAAGCATATTATTATTTCAGCAAGGCGGCTGTGCGCGGACGCTACGAAGCCATGATGAGGCTTGGCGACATGTTCCGTTACGGGCAGTATGTTGATAAAGACGAGAACATGGTGTATTCCGCATATCTGCAGGCCTATTCGCTTATGAACACTTCTTACGAAACAGATACTGTAGCAGAAGGATCTGTATTGGAACGGCTTGGGGATCTCTACTATGAGGGAATCGGCGTAGACGCCGATCCGGAACGTGCATACGGCTTTTACCAGAACGCTGAACGCGGACTGATGGCCCAGATTCGGTCCGGAGACCAGTACTGCAAAACCCATCTGCCAAAGGTGCGAGAGAAACTGGCAGAACTGAAAACGATGCTGGAAAAAGAGCTTCCGGATCTGGATTTTGACTGATTTGTCTATCCTGCATAGACCTTTCTTCTCCTCTTTACAAGTATGCTTGTCCTGTAAGGAGGAGAAGGCCATGACACAAAGAATATATTACCGGAATCGTTATCCTTTAACAGAGGCAGGAGAAGAAATATGAGATCAGAACTCACACCGGTTTATTCCGGCTTTCGGGCAATAGACACATTAACGGGCGGTTTTCAACCGGGGGAACTTATTGTTGTGGGATCCCGGCCTGCATTCGGAAAAACGTCATTTTTAATGAGTACAGCAAAATATCTGGCAGTTGACTGCCAGCTTCCGATTGTATTCCTTAATCTGGAGACTTCTGCAGAAAGAATGCTGAACAGGTATCAGCTGATGTACGGAGAATCATATTATCGGAACATGAACGGAGTACCGCTTTCCTGTGTGATGGGAGATACAGCAGATAATAGCCTGTTGGAATTGTTCAAGTCACAGCTGATTATCGACGCATGTTCAGGC
>CADCPV010000384.1 GCA_902803345.1 uncultured Eubacteriales bacterium
ACAGCAAGGAAGCCGCGGTCAAGAAGATGAGGCAGCAGCTTGCCGCTCTGGAGCGCAAAAACGCAAAGAAAAAGAAATGACAGGAAGAAATAACAGGAAGCGGGGGTGTCAGGATGAGCGATATCATGATAATCGGCATAGCGGGCGGAACCGGGAGCGGGAAGACTACGATCACGAGAAAGCTGGCGGAACGCTTCGGGGATGATGTGACGGTCATCTATCATGACAATTATTACAAGCCTTACAGGGAATACAGCTTCGAGGAGCGCGTCATGCTGAACTATGACCATCCCGACGCGTTCGATACGGATCTGATGGAGGAGAATCTCAAGTCCCTGAAGGAGGGAAAGACCATCGAGAGTCCGGAGTATGATTACGCCGCTTACGACCGGAAAGAGACGACCATCCCGATCCGGCCGACAAAGGTGATAGTCGTGGAGGGGATTCTGATTTTCCATGAGAAACGCCTCAGAGATCTGATGGATATCAAGATCTATGTGGACGCGGACGCGGACGTGAGAATCCTGCGCAGAATTCTCCGGGACGTGAAGGAGAGAGGGCGTTCGCTGGACAGTGTGATCGGCCAGTATCTCACCACGGTAAAGCCGATGCATGAAGCATTTGTGGAACCGTCCAAGCGGTATGCGGATATCATCATACCGAAGGGCGGACAAAACCAGGTAGCGCTGGATATGGTGATGAACCGGGTCAGGTATCATCTGGAAAAAAACGGCCATGCATGAATCCCCATGCATGGCCTTAATCATGATTCCGAAATTGATACTTCTCTGCTGCTGAAACTCTTCTGGATAAAAATGGCTCTTCTGATGAACTGCTTCAGCTGATTACTGTTCCGGTTTGTAGGTCCGGTATGTCGGCCAGAACTGTGTGACTGCGATCTCGCCGCGGGTTCTGCCTCTCTGCTGCTTGTGATCCGGCATCTCGAAGAGGACGCACCAGTAATAAGCAGCCTTGTAAGCACCGGCGGTGTTGTTGGACACGCTCTGGAGTGCCTTCAGTGTTTTAACATATCCGGTCTGCAGTTCCATCTTCAGGAAGCGGAGCTGTCCTTCCAGGGTCTTCCAGGAATCCGGGCAGTACTTTTTAAGATTGCTCCAGCGGCCATTGTGCCACTGGCAGATCCCGTAGGATGTTCCGCCGTCGCCCAGCGCGTCTGTGCGGAAAGAGGATTCCGCCTTGATATTCGCCAGAACGCCGGTTGCTGCCGCGTTGTTGAGCCCGAGTTCCTTTACCATAAATTCGAAGATCTTCTTCTCATTGAGCTTCTGCTGAACGCTGCCCGAAGAGGAAGAGGAGGAAGAATTACTGGCGGCGCTGACTGCCTCGGCCTCAAGAGAATTTTCCTCGTCCTTTGTAAGTCCGGTTGTTTCATTGCGTGACTGGATCGCGGAGGCGTTGTAATCTGCCGGTTCGTCTTCGTCATAACCGCTGTCGGAAGAAGTGGCAACCTGGATCGGAGCGGAGAAGACCGGAACTGCAAAGCATCCCTGCGTGAGAAGCGTACATGCGAGAATCATTGTCAAAACATTTTTTCTTTTCAAAACTGTACTCCTTTACACTGCATTTCTGCGATTCTCCCCTGAACGGCCCTGTAAGGCCTGTTCCTTTGCGGTTCTGCAATCCGCGGCAGGAGGACCTGCGTATGGGGAAATAAAATCTTCTTTACGGAAGTGTTACAAAATTATTAAATATCCCGTATGGTCCCTATGATACACTAACTTTCGAAAAGAATCAAGACTCTTTTTCCGATTGTCTCCAGGACCGTAAAGAGATTGGTCTGTAGGGTATTTTCGCGGGGGAATGAGCTGAGGGTTCTATCTGTAAAATTCTTGTAATATGGGCAAAATTTCCGTAAAAGATATTGAATTCAGTTCATTTTTCGTTTAATATAGGGATAGTCTTGCTTCTCTGGAGAGACAGGTGTACAGGATGCTTTTCAGCAGAGTTTCTCCGGATGTTTGCGGGATGTTTGCGTATACCGCTGCATGCTTTATCTGCTTACTGCATATGGCATGCGGGTGCATACCGGTGCATGATCCGTATGTTAAGGGCGTATGGTTTATGTGACATAGCAGGCATACTGCGGTATGAGTTTTCTGTATGTTAAGGGCATACAGGCAGCGGAAGAAGCAGGAGGGGGACAGCTGCAGCAGGGGGGAGTATACCCTGGCTGTATGTATAATTAATAAGGAGGGCTTATCTATGAAACGAGGCAATTCTGTATTTCTGCATTTTTTACTTTTCCCGGCCGCTTTTCTGACGGCACTACTCATCTTTATTCTTCCGGTCTGCAGCGCAAAGGCGGCCGTAGTGAGCGCACCCGCTGTCACAGCGACGGCAAGCGGCAATAAAGTAACGGTCTCCGCTACAGCTGTAGCAGGCGCGAATAAATATCGTTATCAGATTTCTCTGAATTCCGCATTTACCAATATTCAGGAAACGAAGAATAAAAACAAACTCAGCGTTAACTTCACAGACCTTAGTTATAATACGACTTACTATGTAAGGGTCAGAGGTTTTTATAAGGCGGACGGGGGAAGAGAGTACGGTCCGTGGAGTTCCGTCGTCACCGTTACGACCGGCAGCCAGCCGGCAGCAGCGCCCGCACCGGTCGTAAAAGTGAAGAACTATATTATGAAAAATGACATTCTCAGTCTGATGGGAATGAGCACGGAACAGATCAAGAATAAGTTTCTGCCGACCACAACACTGAAGGTAGGTTCTGCGGGCGGAATGAATACGATCGAACTTGGAAATCCGTCGATACTGATGTATTTCAGCACCGGGGGCTGTTTCTTCCTGACCACGAAGCTTTCCACGCTGATTGAAAAGCCGGTCCCGCAGATCACGTCCTCCAGACTGGTGGATGACCTCGGCATCAATGGCGGCTACATCGGAGAATGCCAGGAGGTAAAGGATGCGGATCCGAAGAAGTCAGTGCTGACCATTTCCTATCAGAGAAATTTCGGTACTGTTTCCGGCACCCTGTATATCTACGGCAGTTCGAAGGATGCGAACGGAAACATCATCTATGATGGGAATTCCGAGATTCAGCTTGTTGAAGGCATTACGAACTTCTCAACGGCGACCAAGGGATATTCGAACATGCTGACCGGCTATCTGGCGGCAGGCTGATACAGAGACAGCAGTAATTTGTTTCTTCAGGGGTTCCGCAGGATCCCCTTTATGAGGAAAGGCTGCGGTTTCTGCTGTCAGGGCAGGCCGCGGCGGGAGAGTAAGTTTTCGAACTGAGAGGAGGAAAAAGTTATGGAAGGTATCAGGAAGATGGTTGCGGAGTTTCTCGGGACATTTGTCCTGGTCTTCGTAGCCTGCGGGGTTGCGGCTGTTACAGGCTGCAGCGCGGAAGCGAATGCGGCTTATATTCTTAC
>CADCPV010000385.1 GCA_902803345.1 uncultured Eubacteriales bacterium
GACCGGCTGCGACGTTCCGGATGAGACTTATAGTAAACGAATTTAAAACCTGCGTATTGCTACGCAAAGCAACTGAAACTGCATAAGGAACTGTCACAAAATTAATCAGTTGTTTGGCCTGACAATATAATTCCATTTTTCATTCGGGCCAACGAACTCAATATTAAGGTTTGCTTTTTGTTCCTCGGTGATTTTCATTCCGGTTTCATAGTGATTTTCATCAACGCGGCATATTACAGATAATTCCTTTTCTGTTGTCGTTGAACCAATAAGATTTACTACTGTTTCAATGTTAATGAGCGGTTGTCCCTGCCAGTTTTTTGAAATGAAGCAAAATAGTCGATGTTCTATCTTGTTCCATTTTGAGGTTCCTGTTGGGAAATGTGATACATGGATTTCCATCTGCGTTTCATTCGCCAACTCTTGGACATAATGCTTCCACAACCATACACGACAGCCGTTACTTCCACCACTATCGTATGTGATATAGAGGCGTTTGGCATTAGGAAAGGTGTTTTTGCCAACACAGCGCCACCACTGAGCTACACTTTCACCAGCAAATTCGGGTGTATCATGACTGAGTCCGAGGTTAACAAACCCTGTATTATTATTTAACACATAGATGCCATAAGGCGATACTTTCCCCAATTCCGGCAGTGGAAAATCATGGTCTAATACTTTCCGTGGACTTTTAGCCGGACGATATTCTGATCCAGCATTTTTAAAATTCCCAATATTCTCTTTCTTCTTTGTGTCGATTGAAATAACAGGCTCACCATTGGACAAAAACTCTGTGGATACTTCATTGATATAGTGGAATTGCGCGTCCCTGTCAGGATGTTGCTCTCCAACCTGATACATTTTCTGATTCTGTTGTTTACTGTATCCCAACGCATCCAACGCACGAGAGACAACATTCTGGCTCACCGTAATGCCAAATGCTAACAACTCATTTGCTATTTTACGCAAGCTCCAGGTTGTCCAGCGCAAAGGCTTTTGCGGATCCCCATAAGTGTCTCCACTTTGATTGATGATTTCTTCAATCTTTGTATAGAGCAGGGGATTCTTCTCAAGTGCGCTTTTTCTTCCTCCCCCGGGATTTCGTATTTTTCCTGGATGAGTGAGCATACTGTTTTCTTCAGCTGATTTATTTGTGCTTTCGGCAATACCAGAACGAATGGTATCTTTTGAACTTCCTGTCACGTTTCTGACGAAAGCAGTTCCTCCATGACCAAGAGCTGATGCAGCGCTTCCAAGTAAAATGCGTCTCTGATATTCATCCAGAATCGGTAGCATTTTTTCAAGAATCTGTTGTACTACATATTTAGTTTCTTCGCTTGCAGACATCTGTAGATACCTCCGAAAAGATCTACAGACATCATATCACATTGTCACAAAATAAGATAGCCACTTCGTTACATAAAGACTAATTTATTTTGTGACAGTTCCTAATCTATGCGATGGGCTGTCGAAGCCTCCTGGAGAGATACAGGTATTTGGCGGTGCAGCCTTTGCTTCGGACCTTGATTCTGATGAAGCATGTGTGTTTACCGGCGATGAATACATTGAAAACGGTATTGTGTTCCTGCTGCTGGGTGGGGAGGAACTGCATATCCAGACCCAGTTTGTGACAGGGTGGAAACCGCTGGGTTCTTACCTTCATGTGACAAAAACAGATGGGTTCCTGCTTAAAGAACTGAACCATCATTCTGCTTACGAGATTTATTACAAGTATCTTCATATCAAAAATGATGAGAATTTCTTTTACAATACGCTGGAGTTCCCGTTCCTGTACAGGCACAATGGTATAGATATCATGAGAGCTCCAGTAGCAAGCAATCCGGATGGATCATTGACCATGACAAGCAATATGGAAGAGAATGTACAGGCAAGGATTGCGTATGGTGATCCCTGGACAATTCTGAAAACCACATACGAGGCTGCGGAGAAGATGTTGTCTTTTGCGCCGGAGGGAATTACAGTTTTCTCATGTGCAGCCAGGAGGACTTTCTGGGGGAACAAGGAAGTTGGGAAGGAGACGGAAGCATATCAGCGCCTTGCTCCCACATCAGGCTTTTATACTGCCGGGGAGTTTCTGCGGACTGGAACAGATGTGAATTAGCACAACGTAACACAGGTGATCGCCGCAATCCGCGAAGGTGCACCAAGACCCATGTCTGAAGAAATCATCCGGCAGGAAGAGGAAAACTTTGAAGGAAAAGTATCCATGATCAACCGGATGGCAACATTCATCAAAGCGAC
>CADCPV010000386.1 GCA_902803345.1 uncultured Eubacteriales bacterium
CCGGCAAAAAAGCTCTCTGCATCTGTACGGTCAGCGATTCCTTTATCTATCCGGAGGAGGAGACGACAGCGGAAGAGCGGCAGAACAGTTTTACCGACATGATGGAAATTGCACTGGAGATCGCATGAGCAAACGGGTATTTATTATTGTACTGGACAGCATGGGCATCGGCGAGATGCCGGACGCGGCACTTTTCGGAGACGAAGGATCGGATACCCTGAGAGCGATCCGGGACCATGAGAATTTCTACTGTCCGACACTGGAGGAACTGGGGCTTTTCAATATCCAGGGCGTCGGTGGGGGCGTCGCGCACCCGAAGGCCAGTTTCGCTCGGCTTCGGGAAACCAGCATGGGCAAGGATTCGACGATCGGCCACTGGGAGATCGCAGGCGTGATTTCCCCGGAACCGCTGCCGACCTATCCGGACGGTTTCCCGGAGGAAGTAATCGGCGAGTTTGAGGCGCGCACCGGAAGGAAGGTTCTCTGCAACAAGCCCTATTCCGGGACGGATGTCATCCGCGACTACGGGCAGCAGCATGTGGAGACGGGCGACCTGATTGTCTACACCTCTGCAGACAGCGTGTTCCAGATTGCAGCGCACGAGAACATTGTCCCGGTGCCGGAGCTCTATAAGATCTGCGAAACGGCGCGTGAAATGCTGCAGGGAAAGCACGGGGTCGGACGTGTCATCGCGCGTCCCTTTACCGGAGAATATCCCTTTACAAGAACTGCGAACCGTCATGACTATTCGCTTCAGCCGCCGAAAACGACGATGCTGGACCTTCTTCAGAAAGCGGGTTACGATACCCTTTCAGTCGGGAAAATCTATGATCTCTACGGCGGGAAGAGCGTGTCGGAGCTGAACCGGACGAAGAATAATGATGAGGGTATGATCAAAACGCTTGAGATGGCAGACCGGGATTTCAACGGCATCTGCTTTGTCAATCTTGTGGATTTCGACATGACCTACGGCCACCGGAATGATGTCGCGGGCTACGCAAAGGCCATGACCAAATTCGACCGGGCGCTTCGGAAGTTCCTTCCGAAAATGCGGGACGAAGATCTGCTTGTGATCACTGCGGACCATGGCTGCGACCCGGCGACGCCTTCGACGGACCACTCGAGAGAGTGCGTGCCGATGATCCTCTACGGAAAGCATATCAAGGCGGGGACGGACCTTGGGATCCGCAGCACATTCGCGGATATCTCGGCGACAGTCCTGCAGTATTTCGGCGTGGACCAGGAGGACACGGCAGGGACGAGCGTCCTTCCCGAATGCCTCTCAGAAGCCGAAAAAGCGCCCAAATCGTCGCCTTCTTCGGAAGAGCTGATAGAAATTGCACAGGATCAGCGGAAACGCTCTTATACCCCTTATTCGGGCTTCACGGTGGGCGCAGCGCTTCTCACGCAGAGCGGAAAGGTCTATACCGGCTGCAATATTGAGAATGCGGCCTATACGCCGACAAACTGCGCCGAACGGACAGCCATTTTCAAGGCGGTCAGCGAAGGTGAGCAGAAGTTTGCAAAGATTGCAATTGTCGGCGGAAAGGAAGGAGAGACGGCGGATTGCTGTCCGCCCTGCGGCGTCTGCCGGCAGGTAATGGCGGAATTCTGCGGCCCGGATTTCATCGTGATTCTCGGAAAACCCGGCGCATACCGCGAATACCGGCTGTCGGAACTGCTGCCGGAGAGTTTTACACCGAAAAATCTTGACTGACTGACAACGGTTTTCTACCATTGAGGTATCTTTATGACTGAAAATACAACAGGAATTCCATATGAACTGTCCGCGTCCCTTTCCGGGGCGCGGACGCCTGAAATGAAGGCTTTTCTGTCCGGCATCCGGGAGAACCTGAAGCAGGCGCATAACCCCTATCTCCCCTCCTGGGAATATGTTCCGGACGGAGAACCCTATGTCTTCGGCGACCGTGTCTATGTCTACGGCTCGCATGACCGTTTCGGCGGCGATGTCTACTGTATGGGCGACTACGTCTCATGGTCGGCGCCTGTCACGGATCTTGGGGACTGGAGATATGAAGGCGTCATTTACCGGAAGGACCAGGACCCCGGTAACCCGGAGCTCCAGGGCAATCTCTATGCGCCGGACGTCGCGATCGGACCGGACGGGCGGTATTATCTTTACTATGTGCTGTCGCACTGGGGCATCGTTTCCGTGGCGGTCTGCGATGAGCCGGCAGGGAAGTACGAATTCTACGGCTATGTGCATTATGCGGACGGCACGCGGCTTGGGGAACGCGCATCCGATGAGCCGCAGTTTGACCCGGGTGTCCTGCGGGAAGGCGAGAAAACCTATCTCTACACCGGCTTCTGCGGTATTGGCGATAAATCCCGTCACGGTGCGATGTGCACCACGCTCGGCCCGGATATGCTGACCATCGTCGAGGAACCGGTCTTTGTCGCGCCGGGGCAGATGTACAGCAAAGGGACCTCCTTTGAAGGACATGCCTTCTTTGAGGGCCCGTCGATCCGGAAACGGAACGGGCTGTATTACTTTATCTATTCCTCGGAACGGAACCACGAGCTCTGCTATGCCCTGAGCCGGAATCCCCGGAGCGGCTTCCGTTACGCCGGGTGCCTCGTCAGCGGCGGGGATCTCGGCGTTTCTTCCTACAAGCCTGCGGAGCAGTGCATGTACTACACAGCGAACAACCACGGTTCGATGGAGGAAATCAACGGCGAGTGGTATATTTTCTATCACCGGCACACGAACGGTACGAATTACAGCCGTCAGGGCTGTTTTGAGAAGCTCCGTTTCGATGTGAACGGAAAGGCAGAACAGGCGGAAATGAGTTCCTGCTGCGGTCTGAAGCCGCTTAAGGGCGAAGGCTTCTATCCCGCGTACATTGCCTGCCAGCTTTTCACGGACGAGTTTGTCACTTATGTGCCCTGGTCGGGCTGGATGGACGACCGCTTCCCGAAGATCACGCAGGAGGGCGGAGACGGCGACGAGACTTACGCTTATGTTGCGAACATGCGCCAGGGTGCGAATGCCGGCTACAAGTACTTCGATTTCAGGGGCGTGACGGAAGTGACCGTCTGCACCAAGGGCTATGCGAAAGGGCAGCTGAATCTGAAGCTCAGATGGGACGGCCCGGTGATCGGCTCGATTCCGATTGCGTACGCGAATGTCTGGCATCTGACGACAGAGAAAATCAGCATCCCGGACGGCGTCTCTTCGCTGTACTTTGAGTATCAGGGCATGGGCCATATGCAGTTTGCAGGCTTCGGATTTCACTGAGCCTTCGCTCCATATTCCGAAGTGATGCTGCAGTCACTTCGGTAAATCGATTTTATAAAATCGAAAAAACAATAAAAAAAGCGGCGGTTTTCGCGGGTAATCCGAATGAAAACCGCCGCTTTGGTTTAAGGATTAACACACAGAGCATTTGTAAACATATTTATACATTCTGCACAAATCTGACTTTTTCTGAATGTTGAAATTGTACAAACTTCTATTTTTTCCCTGCTTTCTGTTGACAAACCTGTCATTTTTATAGTAAAACAATATCAACATAGTTAATCGATTTACCAAATGGAGGCCGAAGATGCTGAAAAACAAAAGAAAAAGAAGAGGACTCCGCGAATTTCTGCTGATTCTCCCCTTCATCCTGCTTGTTCTGGTGTTTTCGTACTATCCGTTGTACGGCTGGGTTTACGCGTTCTTTGATTACAAACCGCCGAGACCGCTTGCAAAGTCCACTTTTGTCGGGCTGAAGTGGTTTACGGACATAGTCAACAACAGCGTAAAGAGAAAAGAAATCATCCGCATTCTGAGAAACACCTTCGCGATGAGCGGACTCAGTCTCGGCTTTTCCTGGTTCCCGATGATCTTTGCAGTTTTCCTTAACGAGATCAAATTTGTTCCCTTCAAGAAATTTGTTCAGACCGTCACAACGCTGCCGAACTTCATTTCCTGGGTCCTTGTGTACGCGATCGCCTACAGCGTGTTCAACTCCACGGGTGCGGTCAACTCGATTCTGATGGATACCGGTGCGATCACAAAACCGATCATGTTCCTTCAGTCAAGCAAGGCCATCTGGTTCAAGATGTGGCTCTGGCTGACCTGGAAGAACGCCGGATGGGCGGCGATCATGTACCTCGCGGCAATCTCCGGTATCGACGAACAGCTGATGGAAGCGGCCAGGGTTGACGGTGCTTCCCGCTGGCAGGTCATCTGGCGCATTACGGTTCCGAGCCTGCTTCCGACCTATTTTGTCCTTGTTATGATCAACCTTGCGAACTTCCTTTCGAACGGAATGGAACAGTACTACGTGTTCTCGAATTCCTTCAACAAGTCCACGATCGAGGTGCTGGACCTGTACGTTTACAATATGGCAATGGGTTCAGGCGGTTATTCAATTTCGACGGCAGTCAGCATGCTGAAGACGTTCGTCAGTATGATCCTTCTGTTCACCACCAATGGCATCAGCAAAGCCATCCGCGGTGAAGGATTCATTTAAAGGAGGAACAGAAGATGGCTTTCGGAAAAAAGAAACTGCACGGATCGAATGGCGTCCATTACAAGAAGGGTGCTCCGGAAATCGTGATGATGGTGATCACCTATATTGTTTATGCGATGTTCGCCTTTGTATGCGTCTACCCGTTCTACTATATCCTGATCAACTCGATCAGCAACAACGACCTTTCCGCTAGAGGCAAGGTTCTGTTCTACCCGATCGAGGTCCACTTCAGCAATTTTGTGGCAGTCAGTAAAATCAACGGTCTGATACGGGCAAGCATGGTATCAGTCGGCAGAACCGTGATCGGCGCGTCGCTGACAGTTGTAACCGCAGCATTTTTGGGCTTCATGTTCACCCGTGAGACGCTCTGGTGCAGAAAACTCTGGTACCGCCTTGTGGTTGCCACGATGTATTTCAACGCCGGCATCATTCCCTGGTATCTGACGATGATGAACCTCCATCTTACGAACAACTTCTGGGGATACATCTTCCCGCTGGTGGTGCAGCCTTTCAACATCATACTCTGCAAGACCTTCGTCGAATCAACGCCGAAAGCCCTGCAGGAGGCGGCGGAAATAGATGGAGCGGGAACGCTGACGATATTCTTCCGGGTGATCCTTCCGATCATCAAACCGATTCTTGCAACGGTTGCGGTCTTCTCGGCGGTAGGACAGTGGAACGCTTTCCAGGATACGCTGATCCTGGTGACGGATCCGAAACTTTACACTCTGCAGTTCGTGCTGTACCAGTACATCACACAGGCGAACTCTCTGAAGGCAATTATCAACAGCCAGATGTCTACGGAGTCCATTGCGGCAAGCCTTGCGCACTCCCAGACCCAGACCTCGATCCGCATGACTGTCACGATCATCGTCGTGCTCCCGATCATCCTCGTGTATCCGTTCTTCCAGCGGTATTTCACGTCCGGCATCATGATCGGTGCGGTCAAGGGCTGATATTCATTCAGTAATTTACACAGCATGAGTTGTGTGAATAATAAAAAGGAGGAAAGATTATGAAGAAAATCCTGGCATGCATTCTTGCTGCTGCGGTAATGCTCTCGCTTCTGGCGGGCTGCACGCAGAACCCCGCTGACGGCTCAACAGCTGCACCGGAAACTCAGGCAACCGAGAAGGCGACCGAAAAGGCGACCGAAAAGGCTACTGAAGCGGCGACCGAAAAGGCTGATGACGGACAGCAGGAAACCGAACCCGCCGGCGGCGAAGACGCCGGTGAGCTGATGACCATCGAGATCTATGATGCTGCGGCAAACTTCCACGGCATACAGACCGGATGGTTTGCTAAGGTCATCAAGGACCGTTTCAATCTGGAACTGAATATCATCGCTCCGCAGGTTGCGGGCGA
>CADCPV010000387.1 GCA_902803345.1 uncultured Eubacteriales bacterium
AAGGAGGGCGAATCATGTTTGATTTCGAGAAACCGAATATTGAGATTGCAGAGATTTCAGAAGACAACAGCTACGGCAAGTTCATCGTCGAGCCTCTGGAGCGCGGCTATGGACTGACGCTCGGAAACTCCTTAAGAAGAATCATGCTCTCATCCCTTCCGGGCGCTGCGATCAGCCAGGTGAAGATTGAAGGTGTCCTGCATGAATTCTCGTCCATCCCCGGTGTCAAGGAGGATGTGACCGAGATCATCATGAACCTGAAATCGCTGGCAATCAAGAACAGCAGCAGCACCAACGAAGAGAAGATCGCCTATATCGAATATCAGGGTGAAGGTGTAGTGACAGCGCGTGACATTCAGCACGACTCGGATATCGAGATTATGAATCCGGATCAGGTCATCGCGACGCTTTCGGGCGGCGTGGACTGCAAGCTGAACATGGAACTCACGATTACGAAGGGCCGCGGCTATGTCGGCGCGGACAGGAAGAGACCTGAGGATCTCTCCATCGGCGTGATTCCGGTTGATTCGATTTACACCCCCATCAAGCGCGTGAACATGAACGTCGAGAATACCCGTGTCGGACAGATCACGGACTATGACAAGCTGACGCTCGATGTTTACACGAACGGCACCCTGGCGCCGGATGAGGCGGTCAGTCTCGCAGCAAAGGTGATGAGCGAACATCTGAGCCTCTTCATCGATCTCTCGGAGAATGCGAAGCATGCCGAGATCATGGTGGAGAAGGAGGCTGATGAAAGCCACAAAGTCATGGAAATGAACATTGACGAATTAGAGCTTTCCGTTCGGTCTTATAACTGCTTAAGAAGAGCCGGCATCAATACCGTCGAAGAACTTTGCAACAAGACTTCGGATGAGATGATGAAGGTCAGAAACCTCGGAAGGAAATCCCTGGACGAGGTGCTTGCGAAATTAAGAGAGCTGGGCTTATCTTTGAAGTCCGGTGAGGAGTAACGGAGGAAACAGGAAATGGCAGGTTACAGAAAGCTTGGCAGAACGTCCAATCAGAGAAAGGCGCTTCTGAGAAACCAGGTTACTGCGCTTCTTCAGCACGGCAAAATCGTGACCACCGAAGCGAAGGCGAAGGAAGTTCGCCGGATCGCGGAAGGTCTGATCGCGCTCGCGGTAAGAGAAAGAGATAATTACGATACAGTAACCGTTCAGGCGAAGGTCGCCAGAAAAGATAAAGACGGAAAGCGCGTCAAGGAAGTCGTTGACGGCAAGCGCGTTACCGTTTATGACACAGTCGAAAAGACAATCAAAAAGGATCATGCATCCCGTCTTCATGCAAGACGCCAGATGCTGAAGGTTCTCTACGGCGTAACAGATGTTCCCGCTGAGAACAAGGGCAGAAAAAAGCTGACCAAAGAAGTTGATATGCCGAAGAAGCTCTTCGAAGAGATCGCTCCGAAGTATGCAAACCGCAACGGCGGTTATACGAGGATCGTGAAGATCGGACAGCGCAAAGGCGATGCGGCGATGGAAGTTTTACTTGAGCTCGTATAATTAAATGGTATGGTAAAAGCCCCATCGGATCTGTGATGGGGCTTTTCCTGTTTTAAGGGTCTTTGATTGAAACCGAAAAAACGCAAAAAGAAATACCGCAAATACCTTGTGCTTGTGCTTGTTTTCCTGGCTATTTTAGGCGGGACGCTTGCTGTTGCGATTATCACAAAGACCCAGCGTGAAGCGCGCTACGAGGGAATGAAGCCGGCCAGCCTCCCGATGATACGGCTGTCCTGTCTCAACGGACTGTACGAAGCGGAGCTGCACGGCTATGTGCAGCATATGGACGAACGGAAAATGCGCGACCTGATCGTGCCGCTGTCGGAGGACCGAGGGATCGATGTTTTAATCGACCGCTATGAGAACAGTATCCATTCGCTGCAGTATGAGCTTCGATCGCTGGACGGAAGCCAGTTTTTAGACGGCGGTTCGGTGGATCTTCAGAAGGAGAGCACGGACAGCATCAGCGTATCGCTGAGCTTTTCCCAGCTTCTTGAAAGCGGAATTGAATACCAGCTTCTTCTGATTGCAGAGACGGCGGAGCGGCCGGTGTATTTCTATACGCGGGTAATCTATGCCAGGACCCAGTACGCGGAAGAACTGCTGAACTTTGTTCGGGAGTTTTCCGACGCGACGCTGGACCGTGAGAAGGCGGCAGCCTTCCTCGTGAACTATATCCAGCCGGAAGCGGACTCAAATTCGACCGATTATTCCTACACGGATATTCACAGCAAGTATTCGATGCTGACCTACGGAACCATGGAGGTCGTCCGGACTTCGGAACCGATCCTTCGGATCCAGGAACTGGAGCCGACACAGGCTTCCGTGAGCCTTTCGTATACGATTCAGATGCCGGACGGCCAACGGAACCGTTCCTGTCAGGTGCAGGAGTTTTTCTGTGTGCGTTACCGCTCCGAAAAGGTGTATTTGCTGGACTATTACCGCACAATTGATGAAATATTCAATGTCGAGAGTGCATCCCGGGAAAACGGCCGTATTCTGCTTGGAATCTCAAATGAAGCCGCCCAGATCCGGAACTCCGACAACAACGACTACACGGTTTTTGTCGAGAACCGGAATATCTGGTCCTTCAATTCCAAAACGAATGCGATGAGCCTGATTTTCAGTTTCAGCGACGAGACGGACCATTCGAACCGTTCCTCCTACGACCACCACGACATGCAGGTCGTCAAGGTTTCGGACGACGGAACAATCGACTACATGGTCTACGGCTATATGAACCGCGGCAATTACGAGGGCATGGTCGGGATCTGCTTCTACCGCTACAGTACATCGGACAATTCGACGAAGCGTCTGTTTTTCATGCCGGTGCAGCAGTCCGAACAGATGCTGATGATGGATCTCGGTACACTGGCCTATGTCAACGATTCCGACGTGTGCTATCTCAGGTACGGCGACGGTATTTACTCGATTGATCTCGGGTCCGGTGAATCGGTTGAAGTCTCGATCCGTGCCTACCCCGGCGCCTATGCGATGAACAACAAGGGCAATGTCGTAGCCTGGCAGGAGGGGGACGATCTGAAATACCCGGAGCGGCTCGTGATCCTGAACATGGATTCCCAGACGACGGCGGTCGTGAACGCGCCGGATCAGGAGTTTGTCAAGATCCTGGACTTCATCGGAGACGATATCGTCTACGGCTTCGGCCGCGCGGAGAATTCCGTGATCGAGGCGAACATGGATATGCAGCAGCTGCTGTCGCATCTCGTGATCGCGTCGACGGACGAAGAGCTGAAAATCCAGCAGGAATACATTCCGGACGGCTGCTTCATTCTTTCGGCAGACGTACTGGACACGCGGATTGCGATCCGGCAGGGGCAGAAAACCCGGGAGGGGACACTGAAGCTTCTGGAGGACAAGATCCTGCTTCTGACGCAGGATGTCGGCAAGAACAAAGAGAAAAGTATGCTGATGAGCCGCGAAACAGAGCCGGTCAAAAAGGAGTACTACATCCAGCTTGGCAAGGTTACGGCGGCGGATTCGCAGTTCTCAAGCGTGATCCCGCGCTTCGCCCAGAGCGATGATGTCAATGTAATTGATCTTCTGCACAACCAGACGGGTGCATATTATGTCTATGGTTATGGGAGACTTCTCTATGTCGAGTCTGAGATTAACCGGGCGATCGACGAGGCATTCTCCGTGTTCGGCGTGGTTGTGGACGATGAAATGAATTATCTCTGGACGCGCGGAACGAGGGACCTGTTCAAGACGATTTCGATTCAGCCCTACCGTGCGAAGGCGCGGGAGGAGACGCTTGCGGTGTCGCTGCAGATCCTTGCGGCGCAGGAAGGCATCCAGCTTCCGGATGTGAAAGAGGATCTGGAACGCGGCCTGAATCCTTTCGAGATTCTGGATGCGGCGCTTGGAGAGAACAGTTCGGTTAATCTCTACGGCTGTTCGGTGCAGGAAGTCCTGTACTTTATCAATCAGGGACACCCCGTGATGGCAGTCACCGGAAACCGGGACGCTCTTGTGATTACGGGATACGAACGTCAGAGCGTATCCGTTTATTTCCCGTATACGGGTGAAACTGTCAATACAGATATGAGTGCTGCGGAGAGCTATTTCCGGGATTACGGAAACTGCTTCATCTCGTACAAACGCTGAGGCTCTGCGGCACAGGGAGTATCATGAAAGAAGAGCTGAGGAAAAAAAGAAAAAGACGCCGGATACTGAAACGGATCCTGCAGTTTTCCCTTCTGGGACTGCTGCTGGCTTCTTTGGCTGCCGCTGTGTATGTGGCAGTTGCGGCGACGAGACTGATGCAGGTGCGCGCGGAACAGGCGGCACGTGCATCGTCGATTGCCGCGTCAAGATCAGCGGATGCAGCCTCTTTCTCTGCGGATGCAGCGACGGCTTCGACCGAGCCGGGTGAGTCGGATCAGGAAGCCACAACGGAAGTTCCGACAGAAACGGAGTCCGAAAGCGAGGAGGAAACGAGCGGTTTCAGCATTATCGATCTTTTCGATCCGGATCTTTTCAAATCATCCGAGGAAGAACAGGGTGAAACGGATTATGCGGAACTTGTCCAGGAATACGCTTCGGAGAAGCGGATCTGGATGGGTGACTCGCGCTTTGTCGCGATGTCCAAAGGCGCTTATCTGCAGCCGAACGACGTATTCATTGCCAAAGGCGCCCAGGCTTACGACTGGTTCAGCACGGAAGGCCTGTCCCAGCTGATGCAGGAACTTTCGAAGGATCCCCGGCGGATCGTTATCATCAATTTCGGCCTCAATGACTGCGCGAACAACAGCGCAGGCTGGGACGCGTATTTTGTCGAGGATTACGTGGACACGATCAACCGGCTGACTACGCTCTATCCTGAGACACGGTTCTTTTTTGCTTCGGTCGGTCTCATCAACGGAGACTACAACCGGGGGGCAGGGCGCGGAAAGCTCCCGATGAACCAGGTCTGCCTCTATGTTGACGAGTTCAACAACACGATGTATACCGACTGTCTCGCGGAATATATCGATCTCTCGGAATATCTTGTCCGGGACGGCTACAGCACGATTGACGGGGTGCATTTCGACTCGGCGACCAGCCAGAAAATCTACAATTACTGTGTCGCAAAGGCCGGAAGGTATCAGAAATAGAGGAAAAGCCGAAAATCGAATCAGGGGGAAATTACAGAGGCGTATCAGAGCCGCATCGAAAGTCTTTTTCGGTGCGGCTCTTTTTGTCGGGTACCGGCGATTTTTCCATTGCCTCATTGACAACTGAACCTTTTCGGCGGTATAATAACAGCAATTGAATAAGCAGCAGTCGGTGCCTCTGCAGTCCAAGGGGCTGACAGAGGGTAAAAGGGAAACAGGTGAGAAGCCTGTGCGATCTCGTCACTGTATTCGGAATGACATTGCCACGCGGCAACGCAGTCACTGAGCAATCGGGAAGGCGGCAATGTCGGGAGCCGTAAGCCAGGAAACCTGCCGCCTGTCATGGTACGGGAAAGAATTTTCCAGATCACGAGGACTTGATTGTACCGCGGCTTCGGGCAAGCCGGGTCTTTCCTCCGAAACAGGGAGGAGGGGCTTGTTTTCCTGTGCATCTTTTTTGCACAGACTGCGCTGCTCCGGAAGCGATGTGTGTCAGTCCTTTTACCGCGAGGTAAAAGGATTTCTTTTTCGTGCCGGTTTCTTCGCTGATGTAAATATTCAATATACATCGGGGGACGTGATCCGTCCCGAGTATCAAGGAGGAAAAGGGATCAATATGAAGAAGATACTTGCATTGCTTCTGGTTCTTGTGCTTGCGGTGGCTCTTCTTGGCGGCTGTACCGGGGCGCCTGCGGAGACTTCCGCGACGGAGGAAGCGACAACGCCTGAGGAGACAACAAAGCCCGCAGAAACAACAACGGAAGAAGAAACAACCAAAGCCCCGGAGACAACCGAGACTGAGGAAGAAACCACGACCGAGGCGGAAACGGAGCCTGTGAAGACCGATCAGGAATTAGCAGATGAAGTAGCCGCGCTGATCGATGCAATTTATGTGCAGGAGCGTACGGAAGATACCGACGCGCAGTGTGCGGCAGCGAAGGCAGCCTGGGATGCTTTAACCGACGCGCAGAAGGAATTGGTGGAAGGCGAGTTTGCCGATCCTGATTACTTCGGCCGCGATACCGGCGACGCTTCGAAGGACGACCCGAGAAACGCTGACGACATCGGTGACAAGGAACTTCTGGTCGTGAGCTTCGGTACTTCCTTCAACGACAGCCGCGCACAGGATATCGGCGGCATTGAGGCAGCGCTGGAGGAGGCATATCCCGACTGGGCAGTCAGAAGAGCCTTTACCGCCCAGATTATTATCAACCATGTTCAGGCGAGAGACAGCGAATTCATCGACAACGTGGATCAGGCGCTTCAGCGCGCCGTTGACAATGGGGTGAAGTATCTTGTGATTCAGCCCACACATCTGATGCACGGCGCGGAATACGACGAACTCTGCGAGGCTGTGGAAGCCTACGCGGAAGAGTTCCGGCTGGTGCTCGTGGCGGAACCTTTGCTCGGCGAAGTCGGCGAGGATGCTTCCGCTGTCAATGAAGACAAGGAAAAAGTAGCTGTTGCGGTTACGGCTGAGGCGGTGAAGGAAGCCGGATACGAGAGCCTCGACGAAGCTGCTGAGGACGGAACGGCCTTTGTATTCATGGGCCACGGCACCGCGCATGTGGCGAAGGTGACCTACAGCCAGATGCAGACCCAGATGGAGGCGCTCGGCTATAAGAACGTCTTCATCGGCACCGTGGAAGGCGAGCCGGAAGAGACCGCCTGCGAAGAAGTCATCGAGGCGGTGAAAGAAGCGGGTTACAGCAAAGTCATCCTGCGGCCTCTGATGGTCGTTGCGGGCGATCATGCCAACAACGACATGGCCGGCGACGACGAGGATTCCTGGAAGAGCATGTTTGAAGCTTCCGGATACTTTGATTCGATCGACTGCCAGATCTCGGGTCTCGGGCGGATCGAAGATGTACAGGCACTCTATGTCGAGCATGCAGGCGCTGCGGTAGAAGAAGCTGATCAGCTTGCGGCCGATTATGAAAAGGCCGATGAAGTGGCGGCCCTGATCGACGCGATCTACGTCCAGGAACGGACCGATGAAACCGATGAGCAGTGCAAGGCAGCGAAAGAAGCCTGGGATGCGCTGACCGATGAGCAGAAGGAACTTGTGGAAGGCGAAGAAGCGGATCCCGATTACTTCGGCCGCGACACCGGCGATGCGACAAAGGATAATCCGAGGAACGCGGACGGTATCGGCGACAATGAGCTTCTCGTTGTCAGCTTCGGTACTTCCTTCAATGGAAGCCGCGCAGAAGACATTGGCGGCATTGAAAAAGCGCTTGAGAAGGCTTATCCCGACTGGGCTGTCCGCCGGGCATTTACCGCGCAGATCATCATCAACCATGTACAGGCGAGGGACGGCGAGTTCATCGACAACATGGACCAGGCTCTCGCGCGCGCCGTCGATAATGGCGTGAAGAACCTCGTAGTCCAGCCCACGCACCTGATGCACGGCGCGGAATATGATGAGCTGAAAGCTGTTGTGGAAGAATACGCG
>CADCPV010000388.1 GCA_902803345.1 uncultured Eubacteriales bacterium
CTGAAGGATTTTGACGAGAACCGGGAACGGATGCTTTCGGAGCTTGCGGTTCTACGGAAATCACTCGTCCAGGCGGCAAAAGTACTGCATGACCAGAGAAGGGCCTGCGCAGACGAACTGCAGCAGGAGATGACGGAAGCGCTTCTGGACCTGAATTTTCTGCAGGTGCGGTTTGAATGTGAAGTACAGGAGACAAACCGCTTCAGTCCGAACGGTGCCGACGAGGTGCGGTTCCTGATTTCGACAAATCCCGGTGAACCCGTAAAGCCGCTTGCGCGTGTTGCATCCGGCGGCGAACTGTCTCGGATCATGCTGGCGCTTCGGACGGTATCGGCGGACACCGACGGAATTCATACGCTGGTGTTTGATGAAATCGACGCCGGGATCAGCGGAAAAACAGCCGCGGCTGTCGCACGGCGTATGCATAAGATTGCGGCGGATCATCAGGTTATCTGCATCAGCCACCTGCCGCAGATTGTCGCAGCCGCCGACCACCATTTCCTGATTGAAAAAACCGCCTCAGAGGGCAGCGCGCTGACAGAGGTGCAGGAGCTATCAGAGGATGAGAGCATCCGGGAACTTGCAAGGCTTCTTGGTGCAGAAGAAACAACGGAAGCCGGTATCCTGAACGCGCGCGAGATGAAGGCGCTGATGAAAGGCTGAAAACCCTGAAAAGGGCTGATATACAGAATATGACTGAAAGGACAGAGAGAAAATGAGTCAGAGAGAGGATGTCATCACGATCGTCAAGAAATCCGTACAGGCGGTGATGCCGCAGAAGTCGGTCCGGGAAGCCATCTCGGAATTGGAGCTTCAGAGCGACCGGCTGTATCTCGTGGCAGCCGGAAAGGCTGCATATACGATGGCCAAGGCGGCGGAAACGGTTCTCGGACAGAAGATCCAGGACGGCGTTGTCATTACCAAGTACGGCCACGCGAAAACACCGCTGCAGCGCTGCAGGATTTTTGAAGCCGGCCATCCTTCGCCGGACCAGAATTCCTACGAGGCAACCCAGAAAGCGATTGATCTCGTTTACGGGCTGACGGACCAGGATGAGGTGCTGTTCCTTTTGTCGGGCGGCGCATCAAGCCTTTTTGAAGTGCCGATCATTCCGGAGAAGGAACTCGAGCAGATCACGGAAAAGCTTCTGGGATCAGGTGCTGACATCCATGAGATCAACCTCGTCCGGAAACATCTCTCACAGGTAAAGGGCGGACGCTTTGCTTTAGCCTGCTTCCCCGCGAAGGTCCATGTGATCGTGCTCTCGGATGTCATCGGCAACGATCTTTCGACGATCGGCTCCGGCCCCTGTTATCCGGACAATTCGACCGGCGAAGAAGCCTTCTCTGTCCTTGAAAAATATCATATCAATCTGAATGCCGACATCATCGAGACCCTGATGCTTGAGACGCCGAAGTACCTGAACAATGTGGATCACCGGATTATCGGCGATGTATCGAAGCTCTGTACGGCCGCGAAAGACGCCTGTGAAGCTCTCGGCTACCGGACCGTTATCCTGACCGATTCGCTGAACTGCGAAGCCAGGGACGCCGGTGCATTCCTATCTTCGATTGCGCGGTACTATCAGGGCAGCAAACGGAGCCTCGCCTTTATCGCGGGCGGCGAAACCGTCGTGAAGATCAAAGGAACGGGCCTTGGCGGACGGAACCAGGAACTTGTGCTTTCTGCAGCCGAAGGAATCTCGGGACTGAAGGATACGATGGTTCTGAGCTTCGGATCAGACGGAACCGACGGGCCGACGGATGCGGCAGGCGCCTATGCAGACGGCGAAACCGCCGAAAAGCTTCAGGAACAGAGTATCAGTATTTACGATACGCTGGAAAACAATGACTCTTATCACGCGCTTCAGGCCGTGAAGAGCCTGATCGTTACAGGCCCGACCGGAACAAACGTCAATGACGTTGCAATTATTCTGATAAAAAGATAAATCTTGCTGCAACCCTTCCTTTTCGGAAGTTGTCTTTTGGGTTGAGAGGGAAATGGAGTGACCGTATCTTGGAAGACGAAAAGATCATAGAACTGTATTTTTCGAGAAATGAAACTGCCATCACAGAAACCTCTGTCAAATACGGCGGTTACTGTCATACGGTCTCTTACAATGTTCTTCGGTCAGAAGAGGATGCCGAGGAGTGTGTCAACGACACCTGGCTCCACACCTGGAACGCGATTCCCCCGACACGGCCGGATTCGCTGAAGGCTTTTGTCGGAAGGATCGCCCGGAATCTCTCGCTGAACCGGCTGAAGGAGAAAAACGCACAGAAACGCGGATCCGGCGAATCGGACGCCGCCCTCGAGGAACTCGACGAGTTCATCGCATCGGGCACAACGGTCGAGGATGAAGTCGAAGGAAAGCTCCTGAAGGAGGAAATCAACCGCTTCCTCGCAGGCGTACCGAGAAACATGCGGATCGTGTTCGTTCAGCGTTACTTCTATTTCAGCTCGGTGAAAGAGATTTCGGAGAACCTTGGATTTACCGAGAACAATGTCAAGTCCCTTCTCTTCAGAGCCAGAAACAAACTGAAGGAACATCTTGAGAAGGAGGGTTTCGTACTGTGAACAACGATAAAATTATCCGTGCAATTTCAGACATTGACGACCGCTATATTTTAGAGGCGGCTCCGGACCAGCCCGCGATGGCAAACCGCAGACGTTTTCTTGCGGGACGTGTGATCGGGATTACCGCGATTGCAGCTGCGGCTGTGATCGGGCTTCTGATCGGCGGCATTACGCTTTTACGTCCTTCGGGAAGCAAGTCAGCGATGACGGCAGCTGATTATGATATCGTTTCACAGGCAGGGAAAGATACGGGAGCTTCGATCACGGATTCTGTAACAA
>CADCPV010000389.1 GCA_902803345.1 uncultured Eubacteriales bacterium
ATCAGAGCGTTGATGCGTTTCAGTGTTTTCTTGTCCTGAGTCTGCCAATACAGATACTCATCCCAGGCAATGTCGGACCAGAGCTTCTCCATATATTAATCCTCCAGAAGCTCATGCTTCTCTCCCTGATCTGCATTAAGCTGGGCAAACGCACGATCAAGTTTTTCAAGATATAAGGCATTACGGATGGCTTTTTCCATCTCATTGTAACGGGAGAGACTCAAAATTACAACATTGCGATCCGCTTTTCTGGTGACAATAACTGTTTCATTCTGATCAGTTGCGAGATCGCAGTATTCTTTCAGATTGTTTCTGACAGAAGTATAGTTTGCGGCTACCATAAAATAATCAATTCCTTTCGATTTAATGTCAAGAATACTGTACAATATATTGAACAGAATGTCAAGAGGAACGCGAATTCATCAAACCACCAAAAGAAGAGAAAGAAATGGGCCAGACAGTATACAAAGCAAAGGAAGACCCGACATACCAAAAAGTGTATATCGATATTGAGCACCTGCATACCACGAATAAAACCAAAGGAGATGAAACGATGGCGATTACAGAGGAAACGAGACAGAGCGAACTGTACCGGGAGATCACGGCAGAATTTTCAAAGAGCGTCGGCGTACAGATGATGGAGCGCATGAAGGTCGAACAGGCGCAGAAGGTCCGGAATTTCCGGACGCTGAATGCGATGGCGGAGCCCGGCGGAATCCTGTTTACGGGTTCGTCTTTGATGGAGCAGTTCCCCGTAGTAGAAATGGCGGTTTCAGCCGGCGTCAAGGCGCGTGTCTATAACCGCGGCATCGGCGGAACAACGACGGATGATTTCCTCCGTGAGATTGATACTGTGCTGCTCGACCTCGCGCCCTCGAAAGTATTTATCAATATCGGCACAAACGATATGACGGACCGTGTTTATGGCGATGCCTGGAAGGAGCATTTAGAAGCAAATTACGAAAAGATCCTCCAAATCGCAAAGGAAAAGATCCCGGAAGCCGAGATTTACTGCATGGCTTACTATCCGACGAATCATCATCTCCCTGACCAGAATGAATGGACCTATGCGATGCTGAAGGACCGGACGAAGGAGAATATCGCCGAATGTTCGGCGCGTGTGAGGGCACTCGCGGAAAAGTACGGATATCATTATATCGATGTCAACGAAGGACTGTACGATGAGATCGGCGAGCAGAAGAAGGAATATGCGATCGACGGCGTGCATATGATAGCCGAGGCGTATAAGGTTGTTTTTGAGAACCTGAAGCCCTATCTGCCGCTGTAAAGCAACTTGTCTGGCGCAGTAATTATCATTCCGGAAAATTCAGGAATACAATAAAACTTCGGAAAGGAGGGCCGGTGCAAAAGGCCGGCGCATGAAAATGGCAATTCAATATGCAGTCAATTTAAATGAAGAGGGGAGGGAATACCCTCACTACTGGGAACTCTGCGTCGGCTCCTGCCACGCAGCGACGATCCTCCGCGCGGACGTGCAGGCGCAGATCCGCCGTGATCGATTCGAAGCATGCGAACCCGCTCGGCTGCTGGGAAGCACAGGGCAAGCCGGAGTATCCGACGAAGGCGCAGCTTGCCGAACTCGAGCTTGCGTCCCAGCTTGTATGGGAAAACATTCCGGCAGAGGCAGGCAGAAACGTGCTGAAGCTGAAACTGGAGCCGGAGAGTGCTGCGATCGTAAAGGCGGTACTGGCATAGCGTGTAATTTATGTGCCGGGGTATCGCGAAAGTGACGGGATCCCTCGACTCCCTTACGGTCGCTCGGGATGACAGGGGCAAACCCGGAATGCCATTTTTCTCAAGATCATTGCACCGCTGCAGGAGAAGATCATCGCAGCTTACGGCGATGTAGCGAAGGCAACGAAGATCCCGCCGGAGATCCAGGCCATGATGGACCGGATGAGCGTCGAAGCCACCTTAAAGCAGATGGGCAAACTGGTTACGCCGGATATTGTACATACACTGAACGGGGCACTGAATGAGGTGAAAAAATAACAGAAAAAGGAGAATCACTATGCTGACTTACTGCAACCCACTGGATTTATCCTATCGTTATCAGCATCATAAAGAAGGGGAGAAATGCTGCGGCGTGCGTGAAGGCGCGGATCCCACGCTCATTTTCTTTAAGGGCGTCTATTACGTGTTTGTTTCCATGTCGGCGGGTTTCTGGTACAGTAAAGACCTGCTGAACTGGGAATTCCACGAAGATACGGAGCTTCTGATTTACGATTATGCGCCGGATGTGCGGCAGATCGGGGATTATCTCTATTTCTGCGCCTCGAAGCGCGAAACAAACTGCCCGATCCTTCGCACGAAGGATCCGCTGACAGAGGACTTCGAGGAAGTCTCGGCGCCTTTCCCCTTCTGGGATCCGGATCTGTTCCTGGATGACGACGGGAGGGTGTACCTCTACTGGGGATGCACGAATACCGACCCGATTTACGGTGTTGAGATGGACCCGGAAACAATGACACCGATCGGAGAGAAAAAAGAGCTGATTTTTGGCCGCGAGAAGGAGATTGGCTACGAGCGTCCCGGTGAGAACGGCGCGGTAGAAGACAAGGAAAACAGCGTGGTTTACCAGCACCTGAAACAGCTTGTAAATCCCGAAACAGGACGTATCGAACTCCCGAAGAAGATGGAAGGCCAGACAGGCTATTCTGCCGAAATGCTCAACAAAATGTTCTTTTCCATCGGCAGGCCCTATATCGAAGGCGCGTTTATGACGAAGCATGACGGACGCTATTATCTGCAGTACGCCTGCCCCGGTACAGAGTACAATACCTATGCCGACGGTGTGTACGTATCAGATGCCCCGCTCGGCCCTTATACCATGCAGCAAAGCAACCCATTCTCTTCCAAGCCGGGCGGATTCATCACGGCCGCCGGACATGGCAGCACCATCGAGGACGAGTTCGGGAATTACTGGCATGCTGCGTCCATGCGTATCAGCATCGGCCACATGTTTGAACGGCGCATCGGCCTGTTCCCTGCGGGATTTGACAAAGACGGGGTGATGTTCTGCAACCAGAATTTTGCGGATTATCCGCACCGAGTTCTTAGAGAACGCTTCGATGCAGCAGGCCAGCAGCCGGAATGGATGCTTTTAAGCTATAAAAAGCCGGTTTCTGCCTCTTCCACAGCGGAGGGCAGCAGTCCCGATCTTGCGGTCGACGAGGATATCAGGACCTGGTGGAGCGCCGCAACGGCTGATGAAGGAGAGTGGCTTTCGGTAGATCTTGGGAAGATTTCAGATGTCCGGGCAATCCAGGTCAATCTGGCAGATGAAAATGTGCTTGTGGATTTCCCCAAGGAAAGCTACGGCGATGAGCGGCATACACGTCATATTGAAACACGGCCGCAGCTTTCGCAGTATACTGTTGAATCCAGCGAGGATGGTGAAAACTGGAGCACTCTCGAGAATGTTTCTCGGGAATGCTCCAACGGATATTATGAATATGCAGACGGGATCAGGGCCCGCTTCGTCCGGGTGACCGGCGGCGCACTGCCTTATCACCAGCCGCTTCGGATCAGCGGCCTCCGCATTTTCGGAAACGGAGATGGGGAGAAACCAGCGCAGGCAAAAGCTTCGGCAGTTCGTCTCGGTGATCTGAACGGAAAAGTATTTTGGCAGCCGATCGAAGGCGCGCAGGGCTGCAACGTACGCTACGGCATCGCACCGGACAAGCTTTATCAATCCTGGATGGTCTATGGTACGAGTGAAGTGGAACTGACGACCCTGATCAAAGGGCAGGATTACTGGATTTCGGTAGACAGCTTCAATGAAAACGGCATCACGGAAGGCGAACTGATTCATCTTTCTGCCTGCAGATCCCGATGTCCTACACGATCAAAGGCATCAAACTGAACCTGACCAAACGGAACTATATCAGAAGGGCACATCGCATGAACATCGCAGTTCAGTTTTGGACCATCAATGATGAGAATGACATGCGTTTCCTCATTGAGCGGGGTGTGGATGCCATCATGACGGATGACCCCCAGCTTCTGCGCCGGGTACTGGAGGAATATCGGAACTGAGCCGAAGAAACAGATGTTTTGGAAAAGAAAGGAACACATTCATGAATATCAGAAAAGCACAGGTAAATCATCTGACAAACCCGCTGGGCTATACCATTGATCGCCCGGTGTTTCACTGGGTAACGGAGAACAGCCGCGGTACGAAGGAAACCGAAAGCCGGATCGTTGTGAAATGCGGCGGGGAAGTGCTGCTGGATACCGGTTTTGCGGCACTTGACAGCCTGGCGGCACCTCTGGATCTCGGACTTGTCCCGAGAACCCGCTATACCTGGACTGTAACAGTCCGGACGGATGCGGGCGAAGAGGAAACCTCGGAAGAGCAGTTCTTTGAGACCGGCAAGATGAGCGAGCCCTGGATCGGGCAGTGGATTCATTCCGACTCGCAGGAGAAGGATAAAGAAAGGCATCCCGTTTTCGGGAAGAAGTTTACCGTAGAAAAGCCCGTCAAATCCGCCCGTCTTTACATTTCGGGTCTCGGGATGTTTGATGCAAAACTGAACGGACAGCGGATCGGAAATGAATACCTGACGCCTTACTGCAACAATTATGATGCCTGGGTGCAGGCGCTGACCTTCGATGTGACGGAAGAGATCGCCGAGGGCGAAAACGAACTCCTTGCCGCCCTCGGGAACGGCTGGTACAACGGCCGCTTCGGCTTCCGCCCTTCGGAAGCTCCTTACTATGGGACGGAGGTGAAGCTGATCGCAGAACTACGGATTTTGTATGCGGACGGAACAGAGGACGTGATTGGAACGGATGAATCCTGGGATGTCACGAGATCCAATATCACCTTCTCTAACATTTACGACGGCGAACACCGCGACGATACTCTTCCGGAAGTCCCGGCAGAGAAAGCAAAACCGGCCGATCCGCCGAAGGGAAAACTTATGGACCGTCTGTCGATTCCGGTCGTGATCCGTGAGGAACTCCCGGCGGCAGAACTTCTGACCTCCCCGAAAGGAGAGAAGATCTTTGATATCGGACAGAACCTCGGCGGATCGTTCCGCCTGCACGTCCATGGCGTTAAGGCCGGTGAAACGGTTCATGTGCAGGTCGGCGAAGTCCTGCAGGAAGGCTGCTTCTACAATGATAACCTGAGAACCGCGAAGGCGGAATACATCTATGTTTCCGACGGCTCGGACATGATCCTGCAGCCGGAATTTACGTTCTACGGCTACCGTTTTGTGAAGGTCGAAGGGATTCCGGACATCCAGAAAGAAGACCTGACCGCACTCGTGATGTATTCGGATATGGATGAGATCGGGTCTCTCAAGACAGGCCATGAGAAGATCAACCGCCTGATTCTGAACGCCGAATGGGGCAAGAGAGGAAACTTCATTGATGTTCCGACCGACTGCCCGCAGCGTGACGAGCGCATGGGCTGGACCGGTGACGCGGAAGTATTCTCCCCGACCGCGCTGCTGCAGTCCGACGCCTATGCTTTCTATACCAAGTATCTGTACGACATGTCGACTGAGCAGGAAGCGCATGAAGGCGGCGTGCCCGATGTGATCCCGGCATTCGGCGTCTACAACGCCGGCACCTGCGCCTGGGGCGATGCGACGACGATTATCCCCTGGAACATGTACAACTACACCGGCGATGCGGCGATTCTGGAAAACCATTATCCGGCAATGAAGTCCTGGGTGGATTTTATGAAACGTGCGGAGGATGAGGACCACGCCTATATCAAAAAGTTCCACTATGGCGACTGGCTTGCACTGGACGGAAACGGCGGCGTCGACTCCGTGAAAGGCGGGACATCCGACGAATACTGCGCGGCGGTCTACTATCTTTACAGCACCAGAATTGTCGCGAAAACAGCTGAAATCCTCGGGAAAGAAGAGGATGCGGCTTATTACGGAAAGCTTGCGGA
>CADCPV010000390.1 GCA_902803345.1 uncultured Eubacteriales bacterium
GACATAGTCTTTTCCTTCCATCCGCACGAGGCCTTTTTCCCTTGCCGCGGCTGTGGATCCGCACGAAAGAAGATCCTGGTAATTCACAACTTCCGCCTTGATAAATCCGCGCTCGAAATCGGAATGGATTTTCCCGGCTGCCTGCGGCGCTTTCGTGCCGATTTTAATGGTCCAGGCGCGGGTTTCCTTTTCGCCGGCCGTAAGGAAGCTCATCAGCCCGAGCAGAGTGTAGCTGGCCTTGATCAGCTTGTCGAGACCGGATTCCGAGACGCCGAGGTCCTCCAAAAACATCATCTTTTCGTCGTCGTCAAGCTCGGAGATTTCCTCCTCGATCTGGGCGGAAACGACAAAGACGCCGGAACCGTCCGTTTTGGCGTATTCCCGGACTGCCTGCACATAGGGGCTGCTTTCGCCGTCGTCGGAGAGATCCTCCTCGGATACATTTGCCGCATAGATGACCGGTTTGTCCGTAAGAAGATTCAGCGAGTGAATGAAGTCCGCTTCCTCCTCGGACTGCGGCTCATAGGTTTTGACGCACTGACCGCTTTCAAGGTGTTCTTTCAGGGCGTTCAGCACCGCGGCTTCGGAAAGCACGCTCTTGTCGCCGGGGCGTTTCGTCTTCATCAGGCGCTTTTCAAGCACTTCAAGGTCTGCAAAGATCAGTTCCAGCGTAATCGTTTCGATGTCTCGCTTCGGATCGACGGAGCCGTCGACATGGACCACGTTCGGGTCGGAGAAGCAGCGCACAACATGGACAATCGCGTCCACTTCTCGGATGTTCGCAAGGAACTGGTTTCCGAGGCCTTCGCCCTTGCTCGCGCCCTTGACAAGGCCCGCGATATCAACGAATTCGATCACGGCCGGCGTGATTTTGGCGGAGTTGTAAAGTGCCGCAAGTTTTTCAAGCCGCTCGTCCGGCACCGCGACGACGCCGATATTCGGGTCTATCGTGCAGAAGGGGTAGTTCTGCGCATCCGCGCCGGCTTTTGTCAGGGAATTGAATAGAGTACTTTTGCCGACATTCGGCAGTCCGATAATTCCAAGTTTCATAGGTCTGTTTTCTCCCGGAATGCACGTAAAACCGGGGTTCCCGGCTCCCGCGCTGTTTCAGCGTGCATTATAACACAAGGAAGGGTTTTCTTCAATAGCACAGAAGCGGGAGATTTTACTCCACTTTCCCCCACCGGATGAAAAATATAGAAAAATAATGAAAAAACCGCTTGCATTTATCATGAAAATGCACTATTATATAAACACCTGACAGGAAATGTGGGGGATAGTGTCATAAAGTGGCGGATTTCCCGGAAAGGATTACGAAGAAATGCTGCTCGGTACCTACAGTCATTCGCTCGATACGAAGGGACGCCTGATCGTCCCTGCCAAACTGCGCGAACACTTAGGCGACAGCTTCGTAATCACCAAGAGCCTCGACCACTGCCTGGCCATTTATCCGAATGACGGCTGGGAAAATTTCATCGAGAAAATCGAGACGCTCCCCAAGATTTCCAGTGAACCTGCGCGCCGGTTGCGGCGGTTCTACTTCGGCAACAGCCAGACGATCGAAGTGGATAAGCAGGGACGGATCCTGATCCCCGGAAACCTGCGGGACTATGCGGGCCTCACCCGGGAAGCAATGCTGATCGGCGTGAATGACCACGTGGAGATCTGGGACAGCGAGACCTGGGAACGCTATAACGAAGGCATTGACGTCAATGACATTGTGACAGACCTTTCGGGCCTGCAGCTGTGATGACAGCCTTTTCGCATAAATCCGTTCTCCTATCGGAGACCGTAGAGCTTTTGAATATCCGGCCGGACGGCATTTATCTCGACGGAACGCTCGGCGGCGGCGGACATTCCTGTGAAATCCTGAAGCGCCTCACAGCGGGCGGAAAACTGATCGGGATTGACCGCGATCAGGAAGCGATTGATTCGGCGAGGGAACGGCTTTCGGAATTCTCCGACAGGGCGGTAATCGTCAGGGGAAATTACGGAGACTTCCGTGAGATTCTTTCGGATCTCGGCATCGAAAAATTAGACGGCATTCTTCTGGATCTCGGTGTTTCTTCCCATCAGTTCGACGACATGTCCCGGGGCTTTTCCTACCGGGAGGACGCGCCGCTTGATATGCGGATGGACCAGCGTCAGGAGATGACCGCGGCGGATATCGTCAATCAGTATTCCGAGCAGGAACTGTACCGGGTGATCCGGAACTACGGCGAAGAGCCGTTCGCGAAAAACATCGCAAAGCACATTGTAATCATGAGGGAACAGGAGCCCGTCACCACGACTTTTCAGCTGGTGGAATGCATCAAGCGGGCGATTCCCGCGAAAATACGAGAGAAAGGCGGTCATCCCGCCAAACGTACCTTCCAGGCGCTCCGGATTGAGCTGAATCAGGAGCTTCTGGTGTTACAGAACTCCCTTTCCGAGATGGTCGATGCGCTTGCCCCCGGCGGACGCATCGCCATCATAACTTTTCATTCGCTGGAGGACCGGATCGTCAAGCAGTGTTTCCGGACAGCGGAGAACCCC
This sequence comes from uncultured Eubacteriales bacterium, assembly GCA_902803345.1. The sequence goes on from CADCPV010000390.1 coordinate 2,536, forward strand.
TGCATCTGTCCGCCGGATTTTCCGGTCTGTGTATGCGGACGGAAAAGCAAAGGAAAGGTCATTACAAAGAAGCCGGTGACGGCTTCGGAACAGGAACTGTCGGAAAACCCGCGCGCGCATTCCGCGAAGCTTCGCGTATTTGAGCGCGGCATAGAATAGA
>CADCPV010000391.1 GCA_902803345.1 uncultured Eubacteriales bacterium
GGCCCAGGTCGAAAACGGAGATATCGACGAAGAGATCGTGGATGCCTCTGTCCGCAGAATCCTGACGCTTAAACTGGAACACGGGCTTCTCGGGGACTTTGATCCGGAACCGGATGAGAAACAGATACAGGAAATGGAGGAAAAGGTCGGCGGAACCGAAAACCACGCACTGGAATGGGAGATCTTGCAGAAAGGCGTGACATTGCTTAAAAACGACGGCGGGATGCTTCCGATTGAGGCCAAGGAGGGAGAAAAGGTCCTTGTCCTCTACAGCGTCGACGATCGTATGGCAGGCGCTGAGTTTGCCCGTCTGCGCCTGGTGGAGGAAGGGCTTCTGCCGGAATCCGTCAGCGTGGAGGCCATGGCTTATGTACCGGAGAATGAGGATGCCTGTCTGGCCGCCGCAGCAGAGGCGGATTATGTGATCGCGGTATCCGTAGTCTCATCACTGGATGAGATGAACCCGGAAACGGAAAAGGGTCAGAAATCCACAGTGCTGGACCGTGTGATTGACGCTGTGCATGACGGGGGAAAACAGCTTCTTCTGATTAGTGCAAACCTGCCGTATGATGCAGCGCGCTATGATGAAGCCGACGCGATTCTTATTTCCTACAGTTCTTCTCCGATGCCGGAGCTTCCGGAGGGCAAGAGTACTTATTCCGCGAATATTCCGGCGGCCATCTGCGGCGCATTCGGAGAGTATTCGTTCAGCGGCATTCTTCCCGTGAATATTCCGAAGATGGGAGAGGATTACACGTTTACAGAAGAAATGCTGTATGAGAGAGGAAGCTATTAATGTAACATTCTTAAGGGTACCAGGTACTTTAAAACGTTTAAGGTACCTGGTACTTTTCGTTTATATCCAGATTCATGATTTTTTTCAGACACTCCCTGCTCTTCTCCGGGTCACGCTGTTCCAGGAAGCTGTAGAGCTGATCGTAAAGGCCGAGTGTCTCCGAAGCACTCTCCGGATCGGCGATCCGCGCGATAATATTCCGCAGCATCAGCTGGCGGTTCGATGCCCTGGCCATGGAAAAAGCATAGTTCAGCAGCTCATTATGAGCCATGGAGCAGATGATGGTATGGATCTCCATACTTAAATCCGTCTGCAGATTCAATTCTTCATCAGCACTTCTGTGATCTTCACTTCTGTGATACTCCTCCACATGCGAGCGCATCTCGTCGCATTTTGAAAGATAAAGAGCCAGATCTTCTTCTGTCCTGCGTTCCACAGCCAGTTTGATACAGGCCATTTCGATAATGTAGCGGTATTCGCGGGCCGCCTCGGGAGAAATATTCTCCGTGTAAAAAACAGCCAGATCCGTAATGCTGCTATTCATGTCAAATGCCTTGACATACGTGCCGTCACCGACCCGGATGTCCAGTAATCCGAGTGCCTGCAGCCGCTGAAGTGCGAGGCGGACTGTCAGCCGGTTCACTTCAAACTGTGATGCGAGCTGGGTCTCTGTGGGAATGCGTTCACCGACCTTCCAGGTTTCATTCAATATCAGATTCTTTAACTCTTCATATACCTGATCCGCAACGGAAATTCTTTTGATTTTGCGGGTTCCTGCCATAAATAATGCCTCCCTGCCATTCATATTGTTAAGTGTACGGGTTTTTAAATGTTTGTCAAGTTTCGCGGCAGGCATTTCTTTTTGTGCAATTTTCTGCGGAAAACCGGTTGACAGGGAGGGCTGATCCTTGCTATATTATGAGCAAATAAGCGAAAGAGCGAACGAATGAACAAATCACCCAATACAATTTAAGAAAGGAAAAGCCAGATGAACACCTGTGTAGAAACCACGTACGGCCCGGTGCTCGGCTATACAGAGGAAGGCATTATTAAGTTTCATGCCATTCCTTATGCCAAAGCCCCGGTGGATGACCTTCGCTTTTGTCCGCCCGAACCTCCGGAGACCTGGACGGACGTCCTGGATGCATCAAAGCGCGGAGCAGTACCTCCGCAGTATCCCTCTGATCTGGACCGCCCTATGGGACCGGTGACGCTTCCTTTCAGCGAGGACTGTCTGACCGTCGCTGTCAGTACGCCGTCTGTCCGGGGGGCGCGGCCGGTTGCCGTGTGGTTTCACGGGGGAGCGAACTGCTATTGCGGAGGCGACCTGCCGTGGTATGACGGCGCCTCTCTGGCAGCTTCAGAGGATATTGTCGTTGTAAATGTCGGCTTTCGTCTGGGTGTTCTGGGCTTTCTGTGCGTGGAAGATGTGATTCCGGAACCGGTATCGATCCTGGACCAGATCATGGCGCTCCGCTGGGTGCAGGCTAATATCCGCCGGTTTGGCGGGGATCCCGGACGGGTGACGGTGTTCGGACAGTCTGCCGGGGCAAATGCGATCGCACATATCCTTTCCCGTGAAGACACCGACGGACTGTTTCAGCAAATCGTGCTGGAGAGCCCTTCGCTCGGACGCGGAAACCATCTTCAGGCAGATGCTTATGAGGTCGGACGCGCTGTGCTGTCGAATCTGGGCATTCAGACTGCTGGGGAAGAGGCACTCCGGTCACTGCAGTCCTGTTCGGTCGGGGAGCTGCTTCGCGCGGCGGATGAGATCCCGGGGGAATTGAAGGCGCGCCATCAGGGAATGTACTTCAAACCTGTGATGGATGCCTGGCATACGCCTGAACAGACAGCCCGCCGGGCAGCAGAGATGGCAGTCCGCAGGAAGATCCGGGTCATGATCGGTTTTACGCGCGACGAATTGTGGGCATTTGTGGAAGAACGTGATCCGGATACACTGGACGCGCTCCGCCGGGGACAGACACTTCGCTATGACGCGCCCGGACAGTGCTTTGCCCGCAGCGCCGCTGAGGGGGGCTGTGAGGTCTGGAAGTACGCATTTGACTGGGCGGCGCCGGATTCTGTCTACGGATCCTGCCATTGCCTGGAACTACCGTTTGTCTTTGGGAATCTGGACGCATGGGATGCGCCGTTCCTGAAAGGGGCGGAAGCGGGAGAGATGAAGAAACTGAAAACGGTCATGCAGAATGATTTCGGGACATTCTTCCGGGGAGAAACGCTTTCCGACGGGGAATGGCCGCGCTATCTGCCGGAGACCTGGCTTGTGAAACACTTTGATAATGCATCGAATCCTGTTCAGCAGGATCCCGTGTATGCTCTTTAATTCCGATGATGAGGGAGGCTTTCCATGAAAGAAAAGAAAGAAGTCAGGCTGGCGTTTCCGCATGTTATGGTGCTGCTGATCGCCCTCGTGCTGCTCGCCTGCATACTCAGCTATATTATTCCGGCAGGCCAGTATGAATATGACAGCAACGGATATGTTATCGCCGATTCGTTTCATTATGTAGACAGAACCCCGGTCAGTCCCTGGAGCGCAGTGATCAAGCTCACGGGAGCGATCGCGTCGATGGGGACGACCTATGCGCTGCTTTTCATTATTGGCGGCATGATCGCAGTGCTTATATCTTCCGGAGCCGTCGAGAATATCGTTGACTGGTCCCTGTTCAGATTCAAGGACCGAAGCCTGACCATTCTGATTCCGATTATTACGGTGATGATGTCCCTTCTGGGCGGGCTTGCCGGCCAGGATTCGCTGATTACTTTCGTAGCATGCGGAATGCTGCTGGCCCGCAGGACGAAGCTGGACCGCATCTCCGGTATGGCAATCTTTTATCTTCCCTATATCACGGCGCAGGCGATCGGACCGACCGTGCTCATGATCCTCATGTGCCAGCAGATGAGCGGAATACCGGCCATGTCCGGAATCGGCGTCCGCGTCGTCATCTGGATTCTGTTTACGGGCTTTGCTGCATGGTATAACACCCGCTATGCGCTGAAAGTGTCCCGGGATCCTTCCAAGAGCATTGACGGAGAAATCCTCACACTGGAAGACGGCCAGGAAATCGATGTCAATAAACCTGTCGCGCTTGAGAAGTCTTCGATTCTGGGAATGCTGATGATGATCGTCCCGTTCGTCATCTATGCGGTCGGTTCCGCAAAGTACGGATGGGGCTTCGAATGGTTGATCGGCATTGGCTTTATCGATGCGATCCTGCTGGGTCTTATCTTCCGTTTTACTCCCAATGACTGGTCAAGACGTTTCTGCAAAGGCGCCGCCGAGATGGGCCCGGTCTGTCTCCTGATCGGTTTTTCCAAGCTGATCAGTGTGGTGCTGGCTGACGGACAGATCATTAATACGATTGCACATGCAGCCCTTATGCTGATCCAGAAAATGGGCCCGGGATTCTCCGCTGTCGGCATGTTTATCTTCACGACGCTCTTCAACCTGATGATGCCCTCCGGTCCCGCCAAGGTTCCGCTTCTTATGCCGCTGTTCACGCCGGTGGCGGATATTCTGGGAATTACCAGACAGATCCTCTGCACCTGCTATCAGCTTGGCGACGGACTGACAAACTTCCTGACGCCGGTATCTTCGGTACTTGCGACAGGTCTGATCCTCTCCAACACGAAGTATTCAAAGTGGCTGCGCTATGCGGTTCCGTATGCGCTGACACTGATCATTTTCTCGGCAATCTGCATTTTCGTGCTGAATTCCATCGGATGGACCGGTGTATAACC
>CADCPV010000392.1 GCA_902803345.1 uncultured Eubacteriales bacterium
AAGGGCGGCGTGCAGACCGGTGCGATCAAGGCATGGGAGCTTTGCGAAAAATATCACACCCCGCGCCTGATCTTTGTAACGGGCATGGACGTTCCGGATGTTGATTTTGAACAGATCGTCGACGATCTGAAGTCAAAATTCGGTTCCAAGGTCGCGCCTGTTGTTGAGCCGATCAAGGAAGGCGACAAGCTTGTGGGCTATGTGGACGTTATCGAGGACAAGGGATACAAGTTCCTGGATGCCGGCAAATTCGAAGAGATCCCGATTCCGGAATCCGCTCAGGCAGGCTATGAGAGCTGCCATGATTCGCTGATGGAAGCGGTTGCGGAAACCTCCGAGGAATTCATGGAACGCTATTTTGAAGGCGAAGAGTTCACCGAGGAAGAAATCCGCGACGCGCTGAAATCGAGCGTTGCCGAAGGCGAACTCGCTCCGATCTATGTCGGTGCAGGCGCAGGCGCACACGGCGTCCGTTCCCTGATGAACGACTTTTTCTCCTACTTCCCGGCTCCGAACCAGACCAAGGCGGTCGGCAAGCTTGAAGACGGCTCTGATTTCGAAGCGGATTATGATGATACGAAGCAGAAGAGCGTCTATGTGTTCAAGACCATGGTCGATCCTTTCATCGGCAAATATTCTCTGGTGCGAGTCAAGTCCGGCGTGATCAAGACCGACGATGTGCTTTACAATATGCGCACTTCTGACGATGAAAAGGTCGGCAAGCTGTACCTTCTGCAGGGCAACAAGACCATCGAGGTTCCGGAGCTTCATGCGGGCGACATCGGCGCATTTGCGAAGCTGAACGACGCGAAGACCGGCGACACCTACTGCGAGAAGAGCCTCGGCGTGACCTATCCGGTGATGGATTTCACGAAGCCCTATACCTACAAGCGCTATGTGGTCGCGAATAAGGGCGAGGATGACAAGGTTTCTGCAGCGCTGACGAGAATGATGGCCGAGGATGTGACCCTGAAGGTCGTGAACGACTCCGCAAACCGCCAGCAGCTTCTGTACGCGGTCGGCGATCAGGCGCTTGATATCGTTGTTTCGAAGCTCCTTTCCCGCTACAAAGCGGAAATCAAGCTGGAAGAGCCGAAGGTTGCTTTCAAGGAAACCATCCTGAAGCAGTCCGATGTGGACAGCAAGTACAAGAAGCAGACCGGCGGCCACGGCCAGTACGGCCATGTCAAGATGCGCTTCTCTCCCTCGAATGACCTCGAGTCGGCCTATGTATTCGAAGAGCAGGTCGTCGGCGGCACAGTTCCGAGGAACTACTTCCCGGCAGTTGAAAAGGGCATTCAGGAAGGCGTCCTCAGAGGACCTCTTGCTGGTTACCCGGTTGTCGGCCTGAAGGCAGTCCTGTACGACGGATCCTACCATCCGGTAGACTCCTCCGAGCAGGCATTCAAGACCGCGACTTCGATGGCCTTAAAGGACGGCTTCATGAAGGCGGGTCCCGTGCTTCTTGAGCCGATCATGAATGTCAAGGTTACCGTTCCGAACGACTACACCGGTTCCGTCATGGGCGATCTGAATACCCGCCGCGGCCGTGTGCTTTCGATGAACGGCATCGCAGGCGGCAAGACCGTCGTCGAGGCGGAAGTCCCCGAGATGGAAATGTTCGGCTACTGCACCGTGCTTCGTTCGATGACCGGCGGTATCGGTCAGTACGAAGTGAATTTCGACCATTATGAGCAGGCACCGCGTGACGTCCAGGAGAAGGAAGTTGCGAAACGTGCAGCTGAGAAGGAAGAGTAAACGGATCATACTGCGCATCACGGGGGCAGGTTTCTGTCCCCGTGGCGTACATAAGGAGGTGGATTATGCAGAAATATGTAGTCGGCATTGACGTCGGCGGAACCACGATCAAGCTGGCGATCTTCCCGGTCGGCGAGAAAGATATCTGCACCTGGGAAATCGTAACCCCGGTCAATGAGCGCTTTCCGGAATTCTGGACCTCGATCGGCGAGACCGTTCATGCGAAATTCGCAGAACTCGGGATTCCCTATGAACAGCTTGCGGCAGCCGGCATCGGCCTTCCGGGCCCGATCCGCGAGGACGGCTTCATTCCGCGCTGTGTAAATCTCGGAATGGGTCCCTGCTACCCGGGCAAGGAACTGGAAGCAGTGCTCGGCGTGCCAAGTGCGGCAAATAACGATGCGAATGTTGCGGCGCTCGGAGAAGTATTCTACGGCGCGGCAAAAGGCTATAAGAATGCAGCCCTCTTTACGCTGGGAACCGGTGTCGGCGGCGGCATCATCGTCGACGGAAAGATCATCAGCGGCAACCGCGGTGTCGGCGGCGAAGTCGGACATTTCGTGGTCAATCCCGAAGAGGAACTGCAGTGCAACTGCGGCAACTACGGATGCCTCGAGCAGTATGCCTCCGCGACCGGCATGGTCCGTTCCGCAAAGCGGATTCTGGAAGCTTCCGACAAACCCTCGAGCCTTCGGAATTTCGAGGACCTTACCGCAAAGGACGTCTGTGATGAAGCAAAGAAGGGTGACGAGCTGGCGCTTGAAGCACTGGAAATCTACGGGAAGTACATGGGCATTGCACTCGCACACATCCAGCTGACCATCGATCCGGATATCTTCATCATCGGCGGCGGCGTGAGCCGGGCCGGCCAGATCCTGATTGACGTTCTTCAGAAATACCTGATCAAGTATACGCATATCGCGGAGGAGAAGGCAGGCATCGTGCTCGCCTCCCTCGGAAACGATGCCGGCACCTACGGCGCAGCCGCATTGGCGCAGGGACTGCTGTAAAGGAGTCCGAAAACCTGCGGCATCAGGCTGAAATATAGCACAACCGGACCCGCAGCCCAAAATTGAAAGGAGACGGCCCCGAAAGTGGTTTTTCGGGGCCCTTTCAGATATCGAGGGAACCAGGAGGAGAATTATGAAACTCATTTTACCGGAAAACTATGATCCGCGGCTTTCGATCCGTGAAACCCAGGATGCCATCAAATACATCCGCGACACCTTCCAAAAGGAATTCGGGCGCGAGATGAATCTGGAGCGGATTTCGGCGCCGTTGTTTGTCAAGAAATCAAGCGGCCTCAACGACAACCTGAACGGCTATGAGCGGCCGGTCAGCTTTGACATGCTCTGCGAGCCGGAGGAAGAGATCGAAGTCGTGCAGTCGCTTGCGAAATGGAAGCGCATGGCCCTTCACGAATACGGCTTCCGGCCTGGCGAAGGCCTGTATACCAACATGAACGCAATCCGCCGCGACGAGGAGCCGGACAACCTGCATTCCGTGTACGTTGACCAGTGGGACTGGGAAAAGGTGATCACGAAGGAGCAGCGGACGGAAGAAACGCTTCAGGCAACCGTCCGGACGATTTTCAAGGTCATCAAGCACATGGAGCATGAGGTCTGGTACAAGTATCCGCAGGCCGTGAAGAAGCTGCCGGAAGAGATCGTCTTTGTAGACAGCGAGGAGCTGCTGCAGCGCTATCCGGACAAGACTGCGAAAGAGCGCGAGAACCTGATCACAAAGGAATACGGCTGTGTCTTCCTGCAGCGGATCGGCGAAAAGCTCTCAAACGGCGAGCCGCACGACGGCCGCGCACCGGACTATGACGACTGGCAGCTGAACGGCGATATCCTGTTCTGGTATGAGACACTCAGCTGTGCACTCGAGATCTCAAGCATGGGCATCCGCGTCGACGAACAGTCTCTTCGGGAGCAGCTTAAAAAAGCCGGCTGCGAGGAACGGGCAGCGCTTCCGTACCATCGGATGCTTCTTTCGGGCGAGCTGCCGTACACGATCGGCGGCGGCATCGGCCAGTCCCGGCTCTGCATGCTGCTCCTGGACCGTGCGCATATCGGTGAGGTGCAGGCGAGCATCTGGCCGGAGGAAATGCGGAAAGCCTGTCTTACGGACAATATTATTCTGCTGTAAGCTGTCACCCCGGGCGAGCCCGGATGACATGACACATGAAAAGGAAACTTCTATGGAACTTCTGAACTTTCTTGAAAAAGCCCCAACTGCTTTCCAGGCGGTTCTCACAATGCGGGGAGAACTCCTTCAGGCCGGTGCGAAAGAACTCTTTGAAAACGATTCCTGGGATCTTCAGCGGAATCAGGACTACTTTGTCGTGAAAAACGATTCCGCGCTTCTAGCGTTCCGGATCCCTGAAGACTGCGGAAGCTTTCATATCTATGCGGCGCATTCTGACTCCCCGAGCTTCAAGGTCAAGGAGAATCCGGAGATTGTCGTCGAAAATGCCTATGTGAAGCTGAATGTGGAGCGCTACGGCGGGATGCTGATGTCCACCTGGTTTGATCGCCCGCTTTCCGTCGCGGGCCGCGTGATTGTCGAACGAGACGGAAAGCCCGAGAGCATTCCCGTCAATGTCGACCGGGACCTTCTCGTGATCCCGAACCTCGCCATTCACATGAACCGGGAAGCGAACGATGGTTATAAATACAACGCCCAAAAGGATCTGTTGCCGCTTTTCGGCGGTATCGAAGCGAAGGGTACTTTTATGAAAATCGTTGCAGAATGGGCAGGCGTTTCGGAGGAAGAAATCCTCGGACATGACCTTTACCTGTATCAGCGTGTAAAACCCGTTATCTTGGGTGCAAACCGGGAATTTATCTCCGCCCCTCGGATAGACGATATCGAATGCGCTTATGCGGGCCTTCAGGGTTTCTTTCGGGGAGAGAAGAAGGCAGCAGTTTCTGTTTTCTGCATGTTTGACAACGAGGAGGTCGGTTCTGCAAGCATCCAGGGCGCAGGCGGAAAGTTCCTTTCGGACACCCTGCTTCGGATCTCGGAAGCGCTTTCAGATACGGATGAGCAGCGGATCCGGCGGCTTTCGGAATCGTTTCTGATCTCAGCGGACAATGGCCATGCGCTGCATCCGAATTACCCGGAAAAATGCGACCCGACGAATCGTCCGAAACTGAATGAAGGCATCCTCCTGAAGTATTCCGCAAACCTCCGCTACACGACTGACGGAAAATCGGCGGCAAAGCTGAAGCTTCTCTGCAAAAAGGCCGGCGTTCCGCTCCAGATTTTCTTCAACCGCTCCGATATGATGGGCGGCAGCACGCTCGGCAATATTTCCCTGTCGCAGGTGCCGGTGCATTCGGTGGATATCGGCCTTCCACAGCTTGCGATGCATTCTGCGTATGAAACCGCCGGCACGAAGGACTACGAATCGCTGAAGAAGCTTGCAGAGACCTTCTTTGCCTAAGGATGTGGGAATGAAGTACAGCACGATTCTCTGGGATATGGACGGTGTCCTGATGGATTCCGAGATCCAGCACTGGCGGGCCTGGGAGCGGACCTTTACGGAACTTTTCGGGATTGACAGGATTGACTGGGAGGTCTACAAGCATACGATCGGCGTGCGCTATGAAGTAGTTGCGGAGCTTTATGAGCGAACATACGGTGTGGACATCCGGGAGGAGTCGGTCAAAGAACGCTATTTCCATCACAAAGCTGAAGTCGAACGGGAAGAGGGATACTTCCTGACGCCGCATATCGAAGAAGTCCTCCGGGAGCTTCGGATACGTGGTTACCGGATGGCTGTCGCATCCTCGTCCTCCTTTTCCGACATAGAACGTTTTGCCGAAAAAACAGGGCTGTCGCCGTATTTTGAACTGCTTTTCTCGGGGGAACGCGTGAAGCATTCAAAACCGGCACCGGACACTTTCCTGAAAGCCGCAGAATGCCTTCAATCCCGTCCGGAATGCTGTGTAGTGATAGAAGACTCCTATTTCGGGGTAAAGGCCGCAAAAGCGGCAAATATGGCCTGTATCGGCTTCCGAAATCCCGGTTCCGGTGACCAGGACCTGACACTTTCGGATGCAGTCGTGGATGACCTTCGGGAAGTGATCCGGATTCTCGATCAGGGAAGCATCTGAGCACAATTTCAGATTCCCGTGCCGGATACGAAAAGAGAGATTATACGCGGAGCAGTCCGCTCGAAAAAAGAAGGAGAATGACCGATGGTTGGAAACGACCGGAAATTTTATACCGTTAACGGCAGACGCCAGATCCTGATCGCGGAGGATGAAGAGATCAACCGGGAGCTTCTTGTGATGATCCTCAGCGAGGAATATGATATCCTGACGGCTGCGGACGGTGAAGAAACGCTTCAGCTGATCAACGAAAACCGTGATACACTGGCGCTTGTGATTCTGGACTTGTACATGCCGAAACGAAACGGTATCGAAGTCCTAAAGGAGATGAAGGAAACGCCGGAAACGCACGGTATTCCTGTTATTGTCGCGACCTCCGACCATAGTTCCGAAGTAGAGTGTCTGAAGCTCGGGGCAAACGATTTTATTTCCAAGCCTTACCCGAATCCCGGCGTCATTCTGGCCCGGGCACAGCGCACGATCGAGCTGCATGAAGACCAGGAGACGATTCAGCAGACGGAGCGGGATCACCTGACCGGCCTTTATAACCGCGATTATTTCTACAATTATGCGGTGCAGTTCGACCAGCACCACAAGGACCAGGAGATGGACGCGATCGTGATCGACGTCAACCATTTCCACTTGCTGAATGAACGTTACGGCAGAAGTTATGCCGATGAAGTGCTGAAGCGGATCAGTGAACGGGCGCGTGAAATGGTCAACGAATCCGACGGTATTGTGTGCCGCAGGGAAGCCGACACATTCCTCATCTACTGCCCGCACGGACAGGATTACGAGGCTCTTCTCACGCACGCCTCCCATGGGCTCGGCGGCGATGAAGTCGGAGACGGACGCGTCCGGCTTCGGATGGGCGTTTACGAATGCGTTGACAAATCCGTCGACATCGAGATCCGTTTTGACCGCGCCAAAATGGCGGCGGACACGGTCCGCAACAGCTTCACGAAGACAATTGCTCTCTATGACAGTGCGCTTCACGAGCGGGAGTTATTTCAGGAGCAGCTGGTTGAGGAGTTCCCAAAGGCGATCGAAGAGCGCCAGTTCGCTGTTTACTACCAGCCCAAATTCAATATTCAGGGCGAAACGCCCATTCTTGCCAGTGCAGAAGCGCTGGTCCGCTGGAAGCATCCGCGGCTCGGTATGGTCAATCCGGGCGTCTTTATTCCGCTTTTTGAGGAAAACGGACTGATTCAGGAGCTGGACCTCTATGTATGGCGCGAAACCGCAAAACAGATCAAGCACGGAACGGACCAGTTCGGCGAAGCGCTTCCGGTTTCGATTAACGTTTCCCGGATCGACATGCTGGACCCGAACCTGCCGGATATTCTTCTTGATATTGTCCGGGAAAACGGGATCACGCCGCAGGAGCTGATGCTGGAAATCACCGAGTCCGCTTATACACAGGATTCGGAGCAGATCATCGAGATGGCAGAGCGCCTCCGGACAGAAGGCTTCGTGATCGAAATGGACGATTTCGGGACGGGCTATTCGTCTCTCGGAATGATCAGTCAGCTGCCGCTGGATGTACTGAAGCTGGACATGCAGTTCGTGCGCCGTGCTTTCCAGGAGAACAGTGACACCCGGATGATCGAGGTTGTCCTCGATATTGCGAATCATCTCGGCGTTCCGGTTATCGCAGAAGGCGTGGAGTCCGAAGAGCAGATGCGGGTGCTTCGGGAGCTTGGCTGCAACTATGCACAGGGATTCTATTTTTCGCGGGCTGTACCGCCGGAGGAGTTCGAACCCTTCCTGGAGCAGAAGATCCGGATTCTTCGGGAGAAGGAACGAAATGAGGCGGAAATCCTTGAGAAACGGCGGGCAGGACTTTCCGACAGCGGTGAAGTAAAACGGCGCGATGAGCACGAAGCTACGGTCGAAACGCGGGAGACAGCAGAAGCTCACGGGGTATCCCTGCGCTTTGTCAACATCCTGTTTGCGGTTTTCGTATTCCTGCTGGCCGGCGCACTTTTTACAATCGACGCGCTTTCAAACCGCGGCTATACGGGGAGCAAAGATGCCGGCGACAACTATATTTCCTGCAAACTCGCTTCTGTCAGCCTGGAAGGCGCATCCGACTACCTGACGAACCGTGTGCGTAGCTTTGTCGTAACAGGAAACAGCGCTTATCTCGACGATTATTATGAGGAAATAACGGTCACAAAACGACGCGATCAGGCGCTTTCCGATCTCGAGAATCTGATGGAAGGTACGGACGGCACCGCATATAGCAGGCTTTCTGAAGCCCTGACATATTCCAATGAACTGATGCTTCGCGAATATGCAGCCATAAAGCTTGTTTTGATTGCGAACGACATGGATATCCCGGAGTGGCTCAGCGGGACGGAGATTTCGGAAGAGGATCTGATGCTGGGTCCGGATGCAATGAAGGTCACGGCGCAGCAGCTTGTTTTTGACGACGTATATATGGGCTACAAGGATATGATCCGGGACAAGGTCCGCGAATGTTCGGATGAGCTGGTGAAGGCATACGGCGCGGCCATGGAAAAAGCCTCCGGAAGACTCTCGCTTCTTCTCGGGCTCCAAACATCCCTGACGGTGATGCTGCTTCTGCTGGTGCTGCTGTTTGTACTCTTCCTGCGAAGCCAGGTCCGGAGTCCCCTGACCACGATGGTCGAACGGATCCGCGACAACGAGAGCGTGCAGGTGAGAGGGGCGAAGGAGCTGCAGTTTGTCTCCGGCACCTACAATATCATGCTGAAGGAGACACAGAAGACGCAGCGCGAACTGACTTACGAAGCCTTCCACGACGGGTTGACTGGCGTCTACAACCGGGCGGCTTACCAGATGTTCATGGACAGCATGGACTTGCAGAATATCGCACTTCTGATCATCGACATCGATCTGTTCAAGCAGTTCAACGACCTTTACGGTCACGACGTCGGAGACAGGGTATTGAAGAAAGTAGCTTCGCTTCTGCAGCATACTTTCCGTTCGGTCGATATCATCTGCCGTTACGGCGGAGATGAATTCGTGATCATCATGACCCGTGTCAACAGCTCTATGAGCGGACTTGTGAAGAACAAGATCGCGCACCTGAATGAAATCCTCCAGCATCCGGACGACGGCCTGCCGGAAGCGAGCCTTTCCGTCGGCGTGGCTTTCTCCGATCGTGAGAATCCGGAGGGAGATATTTTCAAGGACGCAGATACGGCGCTTTATTGGGTAAAAGAAGCCGGAAGGAAAGACTGCAGGGTTTACGGAGAGGACGGAAGAAACGGATAACATGAACCGGAAAGCACTGATCGCGATGAGCGGCGGCGTGGATTCGAGCGTCGCGGCATATCTCATGAAGGAACGGGGTTATGACTGCATCGGGATCACGATGAAACTGTTTTCAAATGAGGATATCGGGCTGGAACGGGACAGAAGCTGTTGTAGTCTTTCGGATACGGAGGATGCGCGTTCGGTCTCGAGGCGGCTCGGTATACCTTATTATGTCATGAATTTCTCGGGGGATTTCGAGAAAAACGTGATCGAACGCTTTATCGCGGCTTACGAATGCGGGATGACACCGAATCCCTGCATCGATTGCAATCGCTATCTGAAGTTTGAGTCTTTGTACCGGCGGGGACGGGAACTTGGCTGTGATACGATTGTGACCGGGCACTATGTCAGGACCGGGTATGACGAACAGACCGGCCGCTATCTTCTGAAAAAGGGGCTCGATCCCGGAAAGGATCAGAGTTATGTGCTTTGGAGCCTGACGCAGGACCAGCTGCAGCATTCTTTTTTTCCGCTTGGGGAACTGCAGAAGTCCGAGGTCCGGGAAATCGCGGACCGGGAGGGTTTTGTCAACGCAAAAAAGCACGACAGCCAGGATATCTGCTTTGTCACGGGCGAGTATGCGGACTTTATCCGCGAGCGTACAGGACGCGAATACCCGGAGGGCGACTTTATCGACGAAGAAGGACAGGTTCTCGGACGGCACAAAGGTATCATCCACTATACAATCGGGCAGCGGAAGGGCTTTGGTCTTTCTTTTCCGCAGCCGATGTACGTGAAGAAAATCGACATTAAACATAACACCGTAACGCTGGCGAAAAACGAAGCACTCTTCTCAAGAGAGCTTCTCGTTTCGGACGTCAACCTGATTTCCGTTCCGGAGATTCAGGGAGAACTGCGGGTCAAAGCGCGGGTGCGCTATCATCACAGAGAGCAGCCGGCTACGGTTGCGGCCCTTCCCGACGGAAAGCTCCGCGTCGTTTTCGACGAAGGGCAGCGGGCGGTGACAAAGGGCCAGTCTCTTGTGATGTATCAGGATGATCTGATTGTCGGCGGCGGAATTATTACGGAAACAGAGGAATAAAGATATGGACTGGAGCTTCCTTTTCTTTGCAAACAGCATCCTTTTCGGTGTCGGTCTTGCGATGGACGCCTTCTCGGTTTCCCTGGTGCGGGGGCTCGTGGAGCCGCAGATGCGGGGAAAGCGGATGGCGCTGATTTCCGGTACCTTTGCGCTTTTCCAGACGGGAATGCCGCTTTTGGGGTGGCTTTTTGTCCACCTGTTAGTGGAGCGTTTTACGGTTTTGGAGAAGTTTACGCCCTGGGTTGCTTTAGGGCTTCTCCTCTACATCGGCATTGGAATGATCATCGATGCAGTGAAGAACAAAGACGGAGAGGAAGACGAAGGCGCACAGTCCTTCGGCATCGGAAAACTCCTTGTCATGGGCGTTGCAACTTCAATCGATGCGCTGTCTGTCGGCGTCACGATCGCGGAACTTCCCTGGCAGATGGCGCTTGTCGAGGCAGTTGTGATCGGCATCGTCACCTGGGCTATCTGCCTTCTGGGCATCCGTCTCGGCGCCGCTTTCGGTACAAAGTTCAAAAAGCAGGCGGGTATGATCGGCGGCATAATCCTGATCGGGATCGGGCTGGAGATCTTTATCAAAGGGGTGTTTTTCTGACAGGAGGTTCCGATGCCGCGTATTCTTTTAATTGAAGACGACATGTATCTTCGGCGGGACCTTCGGATCCTTCTTGAGAAGGACGGTTTCGCAGTCCTCACAGCGTCGGACATTGCTTCCGCGAAGCAGACGATTCTCTCTTCTCCGGATCTTTCGCTGATTCTTCTGGATCTGTGGCTTCCGGACGGGAACGGGCTCGATCTGCTGCCGTGGATCCGCGAAAGAACCCGTATACCGCTTCTGATTCTCACGGCCGCGGACGACGAGCAGTCCGTGATCGGAGGACTCGAACGAGGAGCGGATGATTATATTACAAAACCATTCCGGAATGCGGAGCTTCTTTCGAGAATCCGGGCGAACCTGAGGCGCCTTGCATATGAAAAGGAAGTAACGATCCTGGAAAGCACCGGGCTTGTACTGAACCCCTTTACCCACGAAGTCACGCGGAACGGGCAGCCTGTCCCGCTCACGCCGGTCGAATTCCGGCTCCTCCTGCTGTTTATGGAAAATCCGGGAATCCTGATTCCGCGGGAACAGATTCTGACGGTCTCGGACGGAGACTTTGCGGAAGAAGATTTAGAAGAAAATACCCTGAATGTCCGGATCAGCCGTCTTCGTGCGAAGATCGGCGCCGGATTTCTTCAGACCGTGCGGGGCTTCGGCTACCGCTTTACCGGAGAAGTCCGGAGAATACACGGAGGTCTGTGATGCAGCCAAATGCGAAAAAAACCAGTTCGATCCTGCTGATTGCGGCAGCGTTCTGCCTGTTTCTTCTGCCTGTTTTCACCCTGTTTCTTCAGGGCCGTTTCCTTTTAGAAAGGGAGACGGCCTTTCTTGGACGGGTTCATCAGGAGCATCCCGAATGGGAAGCGGAAGTTCTGGAAATGCTGTACGAAGAAACGGACAGCGAAGAGGAGCTTTCAGCCGGTCAGAAAGCCTTTCTTGAAAACGGTTATACGAGAAAGGGTCCGGGCATTCTGAAAGGGCGTCTCATGCAGAGAAAGGCGCTTCTGATCGGCGGCGGAGCATCGGTTCTTCTGATTGCAGCGCTTCTTCTATTGTTTCTGCGGCTTCAGAAGCTGCACCGGGAAGACCTTACAAAGCTCTCGCAGGAGAACAGGGACCTGTCGGAACAGCTCATGGAGATCCCGGCGCTGCAGCGCCAGAATGCGCGCCTGCAGCAGTTTATCGAAAACATCGCGCACCAGATCAAGACGCCGCTTTCCCGGGCGATGACCTCGATGGAACTTCTCCGGGACTTCACGGAGGAGGAGAACCGGGATTCGGAGGAGCATTTCCTTCCGGATTTCCTGCGGCCTTTCCCGCTGAAAAAGCGCCGGGATGATGAAAAAAATGCAGTGTATTCGGAACGGGTTTCGGAATGCATCACGCATCTTCTGGGAATCCGGGAACTGATTGACAGGCTCCTTGCGATCGGACGCATGGAAGCCGGCGAGGTCGTGTTCTCTTCGGACCCGATCAGTCTGCCCGCCGTACTGTCGGAGGTCTTGTCGGAGGTTCCGGAAGAAAACCGTCCGCATCTTTCGAAAAACCCGGAGAATGCCGCATTCATCTGGCATGGAAGCTACAGCTGGACCAGGGAGGCCATAAGAAACCTGATCACGAACTGCCTCACGCACGGAAAGAGCAGCGAGCCTGCGGATATTACGCTCTTTGAACAGCCTGAGGAATATCGGATTACAATCCGTGACCACGGACCGGGCTTTTCGGACGAAGACCTTCCGAACATTTTCGACCGCTTCTACCAGCCGCAGGAGGTGAAGAAAGGACATGTCGGCCTCGGCCTGAACCTTGCGAAACTGATTATCGAAGGCCAGAAGGGTGAGATCACCGCCGGCAATCACCCGGAAGGCGGAGCGGTGTTTACCCTGTTCCTGCCGAGATTTCCGGAGATGAAGTAAAACCTGGAGTCTGCGAGATTTCCGAGCCGAGGGTTATCATACCTCTCCCGAGGTGACTTGGGATCGTCACTGAGGGGGCAGTATGATCCCGCAGGCGAGTTAATATGTAAACCGTAAGCTTTCTGTAAGGTTGGCCTGTTATACTGTCCATAACAAAAGCTGCAGAAGATCCTTTCCCGGGGTCCGGCTGCTGCTGAAGGAAGGAGGACAGCCCGATGACAGAACTGATATTTCGCGGCATGAAGAGACGGAAAAAGGACGTCGTTTATATCGTCCTCGTCAGCTTCATTGCCACTTTTTTCATGTCCGGGATTCTGATGTTCCAAAGCATCCTAAACTCCTATGTGCAGGAAAAGAACCGGGACACCTACGGGGACTGGGTGATCGCCTCGGAGTCTTCGGAACTTTCGCACCCCTATCTTGCGGAAAAAGGAAGTGTTTCGAATGCTGTCTATCTCTGTGATCAGGAGGGCTCCGCCCTCGGAAAGACCCTCGGCAGCATCTCCGCGGAACTGATGGATTTCGGCCGGATTCGGCTTTACGAAGGGCGTATGCCGGAAAATGAAACGGAGATCGTTTCGGACCTTCAGACACTTCAGAAGCTCGGGTACAGCTATGATCTCGGGCAGCAGATTAC
>CADCPV010000393.1 GCA_902803345.1 uncultured Eubacteriales bacterium
ATAAATATATAGAAAAAGCACTGCTTTGTCAAGAGGTTTTTCGGCGAAAGTCAGCGAAAATCCACAGCGCTATTCGGCCTTTTCAAAAACCATATCCGTTAGCGAAAGCTTCAAAAGATCCTCCGGTTTTGAGTCCGGGGAAATCCACTGAAGGATCCGGTTTTTCGGCAGGATCACGGGCATGCGGTCGTGAATCCGCCGAAGATCGCCCTCGGGTTCCCTGGTCAGGATCACCAGTTCCGGAAGGCCGTTTTCGATCCGGTACAGGCCGCAGAGCCAGGTCATCGCGGATCCGCGCGGCTGGATCAGGTATTTCTGTCCGACCGAGACTTTCCCGGTGCTGTCCTTTTTGTGTTCCCACTCGAAATACCAGGAAGCCGGGATGACGCAGCGGCGGGAGCGGAAGGCGTCCCGGAACATCGGCTTCTCCCCGGCGGTTTCCGAGCGCGCATTCACTAAAGGACGGTTATCGCGATCGAGCGTGAAGCCGAAGCGCATCGGATAGACCCGCGGCCGTTTCTTTGGGTCCGGCGCGATCGCGGCCACGATATTCGTCGGAAAAACCTCACCCGAAAAAGCGGGCATCGCAGGGCCCTTCATCCGGAAGCGCGTGAGAAGAGCGGAGCTCTCCGCCTGCTCCATGATTTCCTGCGCTTCTTCACTACTGACATCGATAAAAAACCGGGTGCACATCGCATAATCCTCCGAAAAATCCGAATCCTTCCGTTTCCTCTATCATAAACGTTCGGAGAGGAATTGTCAAGCAAAAACAGAACACCAGTTCGATAAAAATATTTTCATCTGCGTCTTTTCTGAGAGGAAAAACTGTGCTATACTGTCAGTGTTATGATAAAGAAACCAGTCCTGTATTTTCTGATCACACTCGCGTCAGTCATCGTATCGACCGCGCTTCTTCTGCTGCCGGAGCCGGCAGCGGGCTATATCGCGTGGTTCTGTCCGGTACTCTTTTTCGCGGTGCTCTCAGGAATCTGCTGCGGCTTTTTTCCGGCGCTTCTTACAGGTGCGCTGCCGCCGTTTCTCGCCTATTTCGTACAGAAATTCGCCCTTCCCGGAAGCGATCTGCTGTTTTATGTACCGATGGCGGTGTACGCGGTTTCCGGCATGACGGCAGCCTTTGTATACGCAGCGCTTCACACTTCGATCGGCGCATCCGTTTCCGCGATTTTAGCGGGGCGGCTGGTGCTTGGTACCGCAAACCTGATCATTTACCACCTGAACGGCCGGACCTATACACTGATGATGTTTGTCAGGGACGCATTTTTGAAGGAGTTTTCAGGGCTGATGCTGGTGCTGATCATCATTCCGCTTCTCATCCAGCTGTTCCGGCGCCGGGGCATTATGAAGCTGCTGCGCTCGGAGAAGCCGCTTCTGTAAAAATTGATCTTCCGGCAGGAAACGGATTCCTTTCAGTCTGAACTGAAACCGGTCCGGCACTTCCTGCCATGAGATAGCCCGATCAGGAGACCCCGGGCGTAAAAAAGGCCTCCGCACATCTTAATTAAGAGGAAGGAGAAAGAGTATTATGCAAGAAATCTGGCAGAGCATCGCTTCGTGGGCGATGAACACCGGCATCAAAATCGTGATCGCGCTGATCATCCTGTTCGTCAGCTTCAAGATCGTCAATGCGATTGCGAAGAAGGTGGAGAAGAAGCTTTTGGAGAAAGGAAAGCTGGACCAGACCCTGGTGCATACGCTGACCTACATCGGCAAGATTCTCATCAAGGTTATTATCGGCGTCTGCCTTGTCGGTTACCTCGGTGTGGAGACCTCTTCGATTTCGGCGCTGATCGCGTCTCTCGGCCTTGCTGCAGGCCTTGCCTTAAACGGCGCACTCGCGAACTTTGCTGGCGGCATGATCATCATCGTGACCCGTCCCTTCAAGATCGGCGACTTCATCTCCGCGCAGGGCGTGGACGGAACCGTTGAAGAGATCCGCATCATCAACACCAAGATCGTGACGCTGGACAACAAGGTTGTCTATCTTCCGAACGGCGCTCTCTCATCCGGCAACATCGTGAACCTGACCGAGAAGGATATCCGCCGTGTGGATCTGGACTTCTCCGTCGCCGGAAACGATCCGGAGCTTGTGAAGAAGCTGATCCTCGACACCTGCGACAAAATGGAACTTGTGCTGAAAGATCCGGCTCCCTTTGCCCGTATCACCGATTTCGGCGCCGGCAACGGCACCAAGGTGACGGTCCGTGCCTGGACCAAGTCCGGAACCTACTGGGATGTCTATCTCGGACTCCTGGAGGAGCTTCAGAAAGTCTTCGAAGAGAACAAGATCGTCGTTCCCTTCCCGCAGCTCGATGTCCATATCAAGAACAATTAAGAGAGAGAAAACACAGCATTTTCAACAGAAAAGTCCGCGGTCCGGGAACTGTCCCAGCCGCGGGCTTTCTGTTTTGCAGAATATTCCGGATACTTTTTTCTTGCAAACGGCAACCCTGTATTGTATGATGTTGTCAGTATAGACAAAGCAGTCAGACACTGCCGAATTCC
>CADCPV010000394.1 GCA_902803345.1 uncultured Eubacteriales bacterium
ATGATAGATAAAGAGGGACTGACTTTGTCGAGATAAAACGAGAGGGACCGACATGAAGAAGTGGAACAAAAGCTACACATGGGCGATCATTGTCGTTGCAGCATTCGTTGTGATGTTTATCGTCTTTTACTGGCTGGATAACCGCGCCTTCAAGTTTGAGGGGAGCGAAGCGATAGAAGAGGAAATGAAAGACTGGGATCCGGTCAGGGCGGAAAAGGGAGAACCGCACAGCATTGACGGAGAAATCCTGTATTATTCTCTTGACTGTTTCAAGCATTACGGCAGCTGGAAAAAGTACGTGGGACTGGAGGAAGCGGAAAGAGGCTTTATCAAAAGCAATGTAAAAACCGCTGATGATATCGGAGCAATCGCCGTACTATATTATCAGCAGGCGCACGCCGGCACATATCAGAACGGTGCCGGTGCCTACCGGGATGATTGTACGGTTTATATTCTCGACCCCGACACCAAGAAGGTCCTGGCACAGGAAACCCTGAAGGGCGGATCGCCGTCCAGTACCACTTCGGGCGGAGATCGTACCGGTGCCGCACCGAATGTCGCAAGCTGTAAGAAGCTTGCGGAAAAACTGGTTGCAGAGATGAAATAACGGCGGAGGAGAGGAACAGTGGCAGCGAAAAAGTCATCACAGTCAAAAAACAAAGCCGGCTGGATTTTGTTTATCGTCACAGTCATCGTATTAGCGGTATGTATTCTGATCATCAAATTCCCGCCGCGAATCAAGGACGGCGCCTGGCATGATGAACGCAGGATTGTCTTCATTGCGAAAGGGGTACTTTACGGGGCTGTCTTTGCACTCGTCGGTCTGGTTGCCACAAATGGAATGTCAAAAAAAGACGTTCTCTTGATACCTGTACCTGTGATGGTGGGCCTGCTTCCGGTCATTCTGGCTGTGGTCGGACTGATATATGGCTTCAGAGCAACGCCAAACCAGTACCTTGTTATGGATGGCGCGGCATATACTCTTGAAGAAGGAAAAGTCTGCATAGAGCATTACGGGAAAGGTCAGGGCCCGGACTATGAAATTCCATCATCAGTCGAAGGCTACCCGCTTGTATATATCGACAACGGATGCTTCAGGGGAGCATCGATTGAATCGGTCAGCATTCCCGGAACCGTTACAGGGATTGGTAAGAGGGCTTTTGCCGGGGCGGATGTACAGAAGGTTGTTCTTTACGGCCAAGGAAGCGGGGACGAGACGCTAATCCTGATGTCCGGAGCATTCAAAAGGTGCAAATCTCTTCAGACAGTGATCTGTCTCCGGGAAAACACAGAGATCGAACAGAATGTTTTCCGTGGTGATTCGGTGCTTCAGAACGTATATTTTGGAGGGGACTGCCTGATTAAGGGAAGCGGCGTGTTCATGGGATGCCCGAAACTGCAGTCTGTCGCATGTGGCGGCTCGTTTAGCCTTGGAGAGAACGCCCAACATAATCCGTTTAATCACAGCCCGGAAGCCGTGCTGTACTGCGACGATCCGGACAGCCCGGTTCTTCGCAGGGAAGCTGTTATCGAGAAATTCAGCGAATACAAAGGACCGGTGAAATGAGGAGACAAGATGAAAAAGATTGTACTAAAGTGGTCAATGCTGTGCCTGATTGTTGCAGCAACTTTTGTTTTCGCCGGGTGCATAGGCGGAAAGAGTCTGAAAATCAGGACAGGGACGAAGGTTATTGAAGCAGACGCATATAAAAACAATAAGAAGATCGAGACCGTGCTCATACCTGATACTGTGACCGAGATCGGGGATGAAGCGTTCTGGAACTGTGACAACCTGAAATCCGTCACAATTCCGGGCTCTGTAAAGGTGATCGGAAAGAGTGCATTCAGCCAGTGTGATCAACTGGAATCAGTAGTCCTCTCTTCCGGCGTGATCGAAATCGGCGAGTATGCATTTGACAACTGTCCGAATCTAAAGAGCATCGCATTACCGGATACACTGCAGACAATCGGACCGTGCGCATTTAGAAACACCGGACTCACTTCTGTCGTCATTCCGTCCGGAGTAACATTCATTGGGAATTCCGCCTTTGAGTTCAGCTCTTTGACATCCGCTTCGATTCCCGCTTCTGTAACAGAAATGCATCAGGCATTCGGCAGCTGCAGAGAGCTTACCGATGTAGTACTGGAAGATGGCCTTACCGCAATCAGCGACTGGTGTTTTTCCTATTGTGAGAAACTGTCTTATGTCAACATCCCCGATTCCGTAAAAACAATCGGGGAGAATGTATTCAAGGATACTGCGATGGTCTCCAGCGCCGGGGAATGGCTTCCGATGGATGCGGAGGGGAAAGAAGAACTGTTCAGCAGGGCTGAAGATAAAAGGGATACGGAAGAAAAGATCACTGAATCAAAGAGTGTAAAGATCATGCCGCTTCAATACCAGATAGACTGGAAGGACAATGTCTATATGGATCTTGCCGGAGATTTGTACTGTCAGATGCCGAAAGATCTGCGTACCATGAACATAGATGAGGCGGATTATTTTCTGATTGTGGATATGTCGGAAGAACACAGTGCGAATTATATCGGCGAAGCTTATGACAGCGTATGCTGTGTATACCTGTACAAAAAAGACGGAGGAATCAGTCTTTTGTTCCTTGGAGCACATTCTCCGACGCAGCAGTTTGCTGTTCTGGGACCGGGAGTGAACAAAATCACCGGTGATAAGGCCACCGGCGAGGAAATCTGGAATTGCATCGGTAAAATGTTCAATTGAAAACATGGAGG
>CADCPV010000395.1 GCA_902803345.1 uncultured Eubacteriales bacterium
GGGGGAAAAAGAGTATGAACATTACTGATGTCAGAGTTCGTCTGGTAGACAAAGAAGGCAAAATGAAGGCAGTGGTTTCTGTCACAATCGACGACGAGTTTGTCGTCCATGATATCAAGGTAATCGAAGGGGAAAACGGACTCTTCATTGCGATGCCTTCCAGAAAATCCGCAGATGGCCAGTACCGCGATATTGCGCACCCGATCAACTGCGAAACCAGAGGAGCGATGCAGGAACTGATTCTGAAAAAGTATGCTGAGGTTGCTGCAGAAGGAATACCGGCCGGGGATTGACAGCACAGGAAATTCTGCAGAGTTGCTGAAAACTTTATAACATGAAAAGGCGGGAAGCGGGCACTTGACCGATTCCCGCTTTTATATTATACTATGTGCGTTACAGAACGTCAGAGGAAATCTGGCGTTTATAATGTTGTAATGAATTTCTTTGGAGATACATAGATGGCGAATGAATACAGAGACAGCGACACGGGCCAGCAGGAGCGCTACAGAAGAACTGTGAGCCAGGCGGAACGGGCCAAGAGAAGGCGCAGGAGAAGAAGGCTTCAGATCCTGAAGCTTGTGCTTCTGGTGCTTGCGGTACTTGTGGTCGTAGGCGGTGTGACCTTCCTCGTCGTGAAGCTCGTGCAGCATAAAAACGATGACAAACCGGAGACCATTCCGGTGATCACAACCACTTCTCCCGAACAGATGACGGAAGCGCCAACCACGACGGCTGCACCGGCGGAAGAGGGAAGGCATACCGAGGTCTATAATACCGCAGCCCGGATGGCGGAAATGTACGATTATGACGGCGCGATCGCTTATATTCAGGCGGAAGTGCCGGATTACGAGAGCGATGCGGGGCTATTGGCCTTGGTTCAGAACTGCAGCGCGAAGAAGCTTCAGCTTGTGAAATGGAAGGACAATACGCAGATCACGCACATTTTCTTCCACTCGCTGATCGAAGACAAGCAGGTCGCGTTCTCCAGTTCCAAATCCTCCGAGTACAACCAGGTCATGACAACGATCCCGGAGTTCAACCGGATCATTCAGACCATGTACGAAGGCGGCTATGTACTGGTGCACCTCTCGGACATCTGCAAGATGGAAACGCTCCCGGACGGAAGGCAGCAGATGACCATGCAGGCGATTTACCTGCCGGAAGGGAAGAAACCTTTTGTTCTGTCCGTTGATGATCTGTCTTACTATGAATACATGAAGGAGACCGGCGGCTTTGCGAACCGCCTTGTCGTGACGGATAAAGGCAACGTGGTCTGTGAGATGGACATCACGGAAGAGGACGGTTCCGTATCGCATGTGCGCGGGAACTTTGATGTGGTACCGCTTCTGGATGCCTTTGTCGAGGAGCACCCGGACTTTTCCTATCATGGGGCGAAGGGAACGATTGCGCTGACGGGCTACAACGGAATCTTCGGCTATCGGACTTCGGAGATTTCCTACGGATCAAAAGACCCGAATAAGGTGGATCTCACGATTTACGAGCGCTGGCCGAGCACCTATGAGTATTATAATGAGCATATTGAGGAAGACCGTGTAACGGCAAAGGCGGTTGCGGATGCGCTTCGGGCTACCGGATGGAAGTTCGCAAGCCATACCTGGGGCCATATGAACATGTCGAACGAGCGGGACGGCGGAGACGGCAATCCGACGGAACGATTCTATCGCGATACCCAGTGGTGGGATACGGAGGTGCGGCCGCTTCTTGGGGAAGTGGATATCATTATCTTTGCCTTCGGCGCGGATATCGGCTCCTGGCGCGGCTATACCGATGAGAACAAGGCTTTCCTGCACCTGAAGGAAAGAGGCTTCAATTACTTCTGCAACGTCGATTCCTCCCAGCACGCCTGGGTCCAGTACAGTGCGACAGCGGGAGGCTCGGGGTACCTCAGGCAGGGACGCCGGAACCTTGACGGCCAGCTTCTCTACAAGGCGATCCTGTATCCGGAGAAGGAAATCCTTTCGGACCTGTTCGACCCGCTGGAGATTATTGACCGCGACCGGCCGCTTCCTGTGGAGGGCGTGACGGTTCCGGAGGGCGTGGACGGCACGACGCTTCCTGAGGCAGGAGATTAACGGAGAGTTTTATGGTGATTATCGCGGGACTCGGAAATCCCGGCAGAAAATACGAAAATACACGCCACAACGCGGGCTTTATGGCGCTGGATGCTTTGGCGGAAAGCGTCGGAATCCGCGTGAATTCGAGGCGTTTCAGGGCGCTTACGGGAAAAGGTGTGATTGCGGGTGTGCCGGTGCTTCTCATGAAGCCCCAGACCTATATGAACCTCTCAGGAGAGAGCATCCGCGCGGCCTGCGACTTTTTCCATGTGGAGCCGCAGGACCTGATTGTGTTCTGTGACGATGTCAATTTCGACCCGGGGATTCTGAGGATCCGGAAATCCGGCTCCGCGGGCGGTCACAACGGGCTGAAGAATATTATTCAGCAGCTCGGATCGCAGGAATTTCAGCGGATTCGGATCGGCGTCGGGAAACAGCCCGAACAGATGGACCTCATCGACTTTGTGCTGTCGCGTTTTAATGAAGAGGAGATGAAAGCCCTCCGTGAGGCCGCAAATGACGCGGCGGAAGCGGCAGTTACGATGCTGCGTGATGGAACTGATGCTGCAATGAACCGGTTTAACGGCAGGAAGGAAACAAAACCGGAATGAATTATCTCGATCGGACGCTCCGGAAAATCGTAGCTTTTACGGAAGCGGAGCGCCTGCTTCTGAACGGCGGAGGACCCGTCGTACTTTCGGGAACGACGGAATCCCAGCGTGCGCACATCCTTTCAAGGGCGGGCAGCTTTCATGCCCGTCTTGTTGTCGTGCATTCGGAAAGCGAAGCGCGGCGGATTTCGGAGGATCTGCGCTTTTTCTCTGACCGTGTGCTGATGTTCCCGGAAAAGGACCTTCTGTTCTACCAGGCGGATATCCGAAGCCTGGA
>CADCPV010000396.1 GCA_902803345.1 uncultured Eubacteriales bacterium
GAAGGGAATGCAGGATGATAATGTCATACCTTCGGTTCTTCAGCCCCGTAAGCAGATGCTCGTCCGTATCGACCAGCTCCGTCAGGAACGTTTTCTCGGTAAGATATTCCTGCAGGGAGGGCATCAGCTCATTGATCGGGAACGGGGAAAACAGCAGCTATTTCAGCCAGCCTGTGTATGAAACCGTAACGGAAACAATTCATCATGAAGCTGAGGGACACTATGAAGAAGTCGTGTTTCAGGAAGCTTACAATGAAACGGTTTTAGTCTCAGAAGCATGGGACGAGGAAGTGGTTACCGGATACATTTGCGAAGAATGCGGGGAGGTAAAGTGATGCGGAATCCGAAATACAAAGTGACTTTGACACCAAAGCAGCTGCGGATCCTGAAGCTCGCTCTGATCGAGTGGCGCAACTACCTGATCCAGCATGACTTTCCGACCGACGATGTGGATCGGATACTGATCAAACTGTATAAGTGACGAAAATCGAATCATACTGAGGGAGGAGTATGCACGCAGCCTGCATGCTCTTTTTTCGTTGAAACAGCAGTCGAATTTTGCTATAATCTGAAAAGAAGTCGATAACTTGTGAATTTTGAGGTCGGTGTAATATGCTAATATATAAGCTGAAGTTTATGTTTGACTGGGGAAGTGGCGTATGCCTGTGGAGTGCAAATGACAATGCAGAGGATAAGTTTGGTGACTATCCGATTGAAACAGCTGAACTTCCAATTTCCCAGAAATTGAAAGACAATCTGGAGCGACTTATTGAATGTCACGATGAAGCTTTTAACTGGAATGATCCTTCAGGCAATTTGCTGTGGGATGATGGTCAGATTCGAGAATTCCTTGTGCTGGCGAAAAAACTATACTTGTTGCTATGCGATGAATTAGGTGAAGAGTATGAGGTTGAGTTTATAGACCATATGTGAAAAACCATAAATTTATAACATGTAGACAAAGTTGGTTTGGAGGTCATGATGAAACGAGAATTGGGAATAGCCCGCTGCGGGCTGGCATGCTGCCTGTGTTCTGAAAATGATATCTGCAAAGGTTGTAAACGGGATGGGTTCATGGAACTTACCTGGTGCAAGGATGCAGAGTTTTGTGAGGTTCGCAGATGCGGGATCAATAAGAATTTGAACGGCTGTTACGAGTGCGAGCCTGCAGAATGTCGAAAAGGCCTGTATGCAGAAAAGATCAAGCCGCGCGCATTTGCAGAATTTGCCCGGAGATACGGGGTTGAAGAGCTTTTAGATTGCCTTGAACGGAACGAGCAGGCGGGTATCGTTTACCATCGCGAAGGAATTATGGGTGACTATGACGACTTCGATAATTTAGAGGAATTAATCAGTTATATCAGAACAGGAAAAAGAATCCCCGCCTGTGGAGTATAATATGATCAAAACGATTCTATGGGATGTGGATGGCACGCTGTTGGACTTTAACGCCGCGGAGCAAGCGGCGATCAGAAAGCTGTTTGCTGATTACGGGATTGGAGAGTGCACGGACGCCATGCTTGCCCGCTACCATGAGATCAACACCGGCCTTTGGATGCGGCTTGAGCGGAACGAGCTGACACGAAAGCAGGTCCTGATTGGAAGGTTCGAGCAGTTCTTCGGCGAGTACGGCATCGATCCGGCAATTGCCTCTGAATTCAATGAAAGATATCAGCCTGCACTCGGAGAAACGATCGTCTATCGCGATGACAGCCTGAGTATCGTAAAGGCTCTGAAGGGTAAAGTCAGGCAGTATGTCGTATCGAACGGTACAATCACTGCGCAGATGAAAAAGCTTCGCAGATCCGGGCTCGGCGAACAGATGAACGGCATCTTTCTTTCAGAGGAGCTGGGCGTCGAAAAACCCTCCGCTGCATTTTTTGACAAGGTGTTTTCCGCGATCCGCGCCGAAGACCGCTCAGCAGTTATGATCGTCGGCGATTCGCTCACCAGTGATATTCAGGGGGGAATAAACGCGGGGATTAGGACCTGTTGGTACAATCCCGACGGCAAGCCCATTCCGGATGGCTGTCATGTGGATCATGTTATTTCGGATCTTCATGAATTAATCAATCTGGTGGAGAAAGAAAAACTTGAGGAAGGAAAACTGCCGTAATGAAAATAAAATACGAGCTGAAGCCTCTTGAAGAGGGTGATGAAGAGTTCATTGAAAGCAGGATTCGGGAATACGACGAGTCCATCGTGCCTCCTGTACCGGGTGCCGAAGAAGAAGAGATTGTCCTGAAGATTACAGACGGCGGCGGGAACGTGATTGCCGGGTGTTTATTGGATATTGACAGATGGAAGCTTGCAGACATCAATGTACTATGGGTGGATGAACGGTATCGCAGACAGGGCATGGCTTCTGCACTGATCCGCGAGGCTGAGCGCATATTCAGGGAAAAGGGCTGCAAACTGTCTGTTCTGGGGACTTTCGACTTTCAGGCAAGGCCGCTTTATGAAAAGCATGGATACACGGTATGTGGCGTGACCGAGGACTGGCCGAAGGGGCACTGTAATTATGCGATGAGGAAGCGGCTTGACCGTCCGTCGCAGGAATATATTCCGTCAACACCGCAGAAGGAAATAGAGTATGAGGTCAAAATCGGAGATGAAGCTGACGCAGAGGTTATCGGCGAAGGCCTTGGAGCATATAACCGATCGCAGGTTTTCCATGAGCGGGACTTTGAGGCGATGGGTAGAAAAATCACAGACGAAAATGGTAACTTGATCGCCGCTTACACCGGCGGCTTTGACGAGTGGAGTGAGGCCTATTTCACGGTGTGGGTAGACGAGCCGTACCGCAGGCAGGGCATCGGTACTTATCTTTTGCAGGAGGCGGAACGGGAGCTGAGAGAGAAAGGTGCCTACGTCATTCTGGTCTGGCCTTTCGACTGGGAGGCAGCGTTCTTCGAAAAAAACGGATTTATTGTATGTTCAGCAACAGAAGACTGTCCGGACGGACATAAGTTTTACGGCATGAAAAAGCTCCTGTGACAAAATTAAGATTGAAGTTTATGCAAGAGGCTAAAAACTCGAAATTATCGAGGTGTATATGGAGAACGGGGAAAACAGGTTTAAAGCATTAAAGGATTTTTATATTATCTGGAGCACTCAAAGCCTGTCACAGCTTGGGAGTGCAATCACCGGATTTGCGCTGACGCTTTGGATGTATGAAAAGACTGGTTCAGCGTTGAGTACAGCAGCGCTTACAATCTGTACCTATGCACCGTATGTTATTATGAGCGTTTTTGCCGGTGCAATAACAGACAAATTCGACAAAAAGAAAACGATGCTTATATGTGACCTTCTGGCTGCATTCACGACAATAGTTGTTTTCGTACTGTATAAGACAGATACGCTGACAATGTGGCACCTGTATCTAATTAATGCATTTTCAGGACTGATGAATACAGTGCAGCAGCCAGCATCAGAAGTGACCTATACACTGATCGTTCCAAAAGAATACTATCAGAAAACCAGCGGCTTCCAGCAATTATCGCGCTCGCTTATTTCAATAGGTAATCCGCTTATCGCCGCGGCAATTTACGGACTTGCGGGGTTGGATGCAGTAATAGCTGTAGATCTTCTGACTTTTGCTATTGCATTCACTGCATTATTCTTCTTTATTAAACTTCCGGAGATTCCAAAGAGTGCCGGTAAAACCGATAACGTAATCAAGCTGGCAAAGGAGGGCCTCCGGTTTCTGAAGGAAACTCCGCTGATCCTGACCATAATCCTGTTCATGTCGGGGGTGAATCTTGCGGCTTCAGCCTTTGATGCGGTGCTTCCGGCACTCGTGATTCCCAGAGAAGGCAACGGTGTATATGGAATCGTAACGGCATTTTCGGGTATTGCGATGGTGGCGGGAAGCTTTCTTCCGATGATCCTGCCAAAGCCGAAGGACAGAGTCCGGGTCATATATCTCACCATGCTTTTCGCGCTTGGAACAGAGAACTTTTTGCTGGCATTTTCAAGAAGCCCGGTTTTGTGGTGCATCGGGCAGATCATCGGATGGGTATTTGTACCGCTGATGGCCGCAAACCAGAATGTGGTGATGCGAAACGTCATACCGGTGGAGCTTCAGGGAAGGGTGTATGCATGCAGAAACACTCTGCAGTTCTTCACCATTCCGGTCGGGCTGTTTCTTGGCGGATTCCTTGTAGACAGGGTCTGCGAACCGTTTATGGCCAAAAAAATCGATTCCT
The DNA here is from genome assembly GCA_902803345.1 of uncultured Eubacteriales bacterium. The sequence goes on from CADCPV010000396.1 coordinate 4,209, forward strand.
TTTTTTGGACAATACTTTTCGGCTCCGGAAAAGGATCCGGCGCTGCTCTTATGATGGGAATTCTCGGCGTGAGCGGAATTGTGATCTGTCTCATATCCGGACAGTTTATGAAAAAATACAGGTATACGGAATAGAATAGCTCGTCATTCAGAGCCGGCACATGACAATCCCGGCATAATTTCAGACCCGGTACAGAATAAAATTTCATGACCCGAAAGAGAAGATGAAAGAGGAGTCAGTACATATGGCGGAAAAGAATCTAGTAAAAGAAGCATACAAAAAAGCGCTGTCGGCAGGCGGGAAAACGGGTTTGAACTGTATCGCCGAACTCGATCCGGCCTGTCATTCAAAGGGCAATGATTCGCTCCCTCTGTACGGAATTCCCGTGCTGGTGAAGGACAACATCGATGTTAAAGGCCTGCACACCACAGCCGGAAGCCTGGTTCTTTCGGATAACATAGCGAAAGAGGACGCGCCGGTCATCAGAAACCTTCGTAGAAACGGTGCGGCGATATTCGGAAAGACAAATATGACGGAATTCGCCAATTACGTGGATCCATCCATGCCTGCCGGCTACAGTTCGCGCGGGGGACAGGTGATTCACGCAGGAAATCCCCGTCTCAGTCCAAGCGGGTCATCGACAGGATCCGCGGTAGCTGTATCTGCAGGCATCGTATCGATGGCGGTCGGGACAGATACCTGTCACTCCATTACAGCGTGCGCGAAATTCAACGGGATCTGCGGCCTGAAGCCTCCTGCGGGGACGCTTTCAAAAAAAGGCATCATTCCCATTTCTAAAACACTGGATTCAGCCGGCGCACTGGCAGACAGCCTTGAAAACGCACTGAAGCTCTATTCGGCCATGCGGGATGAGGCTCTCGAAAAGATTGAACCTAAGAAGATCGGAAAGCTGCAGGTGGCGGTGAATATCGCAAATGCAGAGGTACTGTCAGATGCGGAAAATGCGTTTATCCGAAACACTGTCGAAAAGATCAGGGCGGCCGGGGGACAGTCCTGCGAGGTAAACCAGCCGCCGGCCCCGCATCTTCCAATAATCATGAAATATGAGTTCAAACCGGGGCTGGAGGAATACCTTGGAGAATCATCGGCTTCGATGAAGACTCTTTCCGAGATTGTCTCGTATTATGAAGATCACCCGGAAACCATGATGAAATACGGGGCATCCTTCCTGAAAGCAGCGCTTTTGGAAACGCCCGGCGGACTTAAAAGTCCGGAATACCTGGATGCAGTTCAGATTCGAAAGGAGACCATCCGGAAGGTTACGGATGAAATCTCCGGCTTTGACGCTGTGATAATGTCGGGACCGACAAGCATGATGCATTTCTGCGGCTTTCCGACGGTAACGATCGCTTCTTCAGAAAGGGATGAAACGGGAGTCAACACAGCCCTGATCCTGTACGGAACCGATGAGTACCGTCTTTACGCGGCGGCACTTGCGATTGAAGAGCTGATCAACGAAAACCGGTGAACAGCCGGAGTCATTGAAAACCCGCATAAATCCGCGTATAATTACAGGGGGATACGGCGCCGAAATCAAAAGGATAGAGGTATCCGAAAAAAATCTTGAATCTTTAACGTGGCTGGAGCCGGAGGAGGAATTCGAGCTTGTCCGGTATCTTGAGTACAGCAGATCGTTCGAAACCACAGACGCAGAACGGCTGCTGCGGTTCGTTCGGGAACGAAGGGCCAGGGAAGAGGCTTTGGAGGCCCCGGATCAGGACCGCGTTCAACGCTTTTACAGCCTGTATCAGGCGATTAAGCACTATATACTTCGAGGAGGAGCATAATGGAAGACCGAAAAGAAATGCAGACAAGGCTTGTGCCGGGAGTGGGACGGCTACCCTATCCGGCTTACCGCGGAAAGGAACCTTACGTCTTTATCAGCTACGCACACCTGGATCAGGCCCGGGTGTTTGCGGAGATCAAACGCTATAACGAAGCTGGTTTTCACGTCTGGTATGACGAGGGGATTGCACCGGGCAGTGAATGGTCGGATGAGATTGCAGAAGCGCTTCTTAAGTGCTCCGTATTTGTTGTCATGCTGACGAAAACCTCCGCTCCCCGTGAGAACGTGCTTAACGAGATCGACTTTGCGTTAAACGAAAGCAAACCGTTCCTTGCTGTTTATCTTGAGGATACGGAACTGCCTCCCGGCCTGAGACTGCGCATTTCCCGTAAGCAGGCGATCCTCAAGTACAACATGACAGATGAGGAGTACGAGTTCAAATACATGGAGGCGTTCACGAGGTTCGGACTGAAGCGGGTAAATGCGCAGTCCGCGGGTACGCCCGAAACAAAGGAGGCGGTACCGGCCCCGGTGAATACTTACCAGCTGTCGGATGCACAAAAAGCGAATATAGCGCGGATACAGAATTCTCCGGCCCGGGCAATAGATTTCGAATGGATCGGATCGACACTGAAGAAGTTTCATGGAATACAGAAAAAAGTAGAAATTCCGTCAAGAGCCGCAGCCATAATGTCGGAGGCGTTTACCGGCGGACTGCCGATCGAACAGGTAATAATTCCGGCCAGTGTAACCGGTATACAGTTCGCCGCATTTGATAAATGCAAGAACTTGAAAGAGGCTGTAATCGAGGGCATGAATGTGAAAATTGAAAACGCCGGGACTATCGGCGCGTTTTTGAACTGTCCTGAGCTGATTGTATACTGCCACAGAGATTCTATTACATATGATGAACTGAAAAGAACTCATCAGGGGGAAATAAGGTTCATAGAGGAGATGGCATGATCATGTCCTGCTGCCGTCCATTCGGACGGCAGCCCTTTATGAATTTCGGACTGCGTTTTTTGCAGATACATATGAGGTGAGAAAACCATATGGCTTCATGGATGGTACATCTTCGGATAGCGGATATACTTCTGGACAGAATTTCGGGTTTGGATGAGAACGCCTTTGTTCTGGGGAACATAGCTCCGGACAGCGGAGTTCCGAACGAGGACTGGTCTTCGTTCAACCCGCCGGGAAACGTGACCCACTACAGAACGAGGACGGGCGACAAGACTTTTATCGATATCGAAAAGTTCGTTTCGGAGTTCTTTGCAGACCAAAAAAAGCAGCGGTATTCAAAGCGCGAATACTCATTTTTCCTGGGCTATTACGTGCACCTTTTGACGGATATCGAGTGGACTAAAATGGTTCATTCAGAGGGCGTTAATGAGGAAAATGCCGAAAAAGAAAACATGTCATATACCGAATTTGTATGGAAAAACAAGAAGGACTGGTATGACCTTGATTTTCTTTATCTTAAAGAGCACCCGCAGTTTCGGGCGTTTCATATTTACGAAAGCGCAGAGGACATAAAAAACGTATTTAGTGTTTGGTCAACAACTCTGTAACCGTTGAAAATACTGGGATTTTTGCCTGCGTCATGGTACACTAAGTGCATGATTTTTTTGA
>CADCPV010000397.1 GCA_902803345.1 uncultured Eubacteriales bacterium
CGCGCCCGCTCGACATCCTCAGTCCAGTCGAGATACTTGAACGGTGCCGCGATCTCACTCGTGTCAAGCCAGTTCAGGAAATCCTGCCACATCTCTTCCGACCACATCGCATCGATTTCCGTCGCACTGTACACGCCCTGTTTCAGCCGCTCAAAGCCGAAATCATCGCGAAGATGTGACTTCTCAGCGTTGTCGACAACCTTTTCCGCAAGATGCGCCGGAATAAAGCAGACGCCTTCATTGGAGCCGAACACGACATCGCCGGGCATGCAGATTGCTTCGCCGATCCGGCAGGGTGAATTGTAGCCGGTCATAATATAGTCGCGGATCGGAGTCGGGTGCACGCCGCGGTAGTAAATCTGGATGCCTTCGATCGTCTTGATCTGGTCAAGATCACGGATACCGCCCCAGATGACGGCGCCGCCGCGCTTGGTTTTGTTTTTGACCTGCGTCGACAGGTTGCCGCCGAAGAAGGTTCCGTAATAAACCTTGTCAAACAGGTCCACGACCATAACATCATCCTCGACGAGACGGTCCACGGCGGACTTGTTGTAGCCGCCCTTGAAGCCGAATTCTCTGGATTCGGCAGTTGCGACATCATGCAGATCCTGACGGAACGGCACGCAGACACAGGTCAGTGCGCGGCCCACGAGACGGTGGCCGGTATCTGTGGGGTGCGTGGTCAGAAGGTGCGCTTCTGTCTGGAATTCATAGCCCTGTGACCAGGCCAGGCCCCAGACTTCCTCGAGGGTCAGACGGCGCATCCGCTCCAGCACTGAAGCCGGTACCTTCGGCCTGCCGTCTTCCATTCTTTCGCCTTCCCAGAGCGGGGTCATGGCGATTACTTCTTCCGGTTTGTTGAAAAACATTGCAGTCTCTCCCTTCGTGTATTGCGGCCGCCCCATTCGTCCCGGCGGGCCGCTTCTTTTACCGAAATCTTAACACAGCAAAGGGAAAGTTGCAAGATTTTCTTCATCTGTCAATAGCTTTTCACCTTGATATCACCGCTTGTCGTAGAGATGGAATAATTTCCTTCCGGGCCGTAAGCCGGGGAAACGGAAACCTTTCCGCTCGTGGTGCTGATGCTGATGACAGGGATCGTATGGAAGCACATTTCAATATCACCGCTTGTCGTCCGGACAGAGAAGCGGTCGATATCGTGATCAAAATTCGCATCTTCATACTTCACTTCGCCGCTTGTCGTGGCGATCGAAAAATCCCGGCTCTTCACATCCCGCATCGTCACATCTCCGCTGCCGGATTCTGCCGTGAACTTCTCTGCCGAAAGATCCCGGATTTCAATCTTTCCGCTTGAGGTACGGCAGGACAGATTCTCCGCAGAACCGTATCCAAGCCTTCCGCACTGGAGTTTAATGTCCCCGCTCGAGGTCCGGATCTCTCCCTTCTCAAGGTGAAATACTGCTTCCGATTTAATTTCTCCGCTGGAAGTATTCAGATTCAGCGTTCCTCTCAGCACCAGCTTTTCAGGCAGGATAATATCTCCGCTTGAGGTTTCAATATCCAGTTTCTCTAATTCGGATTCTTTCCCCCATACCTCCTGCTGGCGGAACGGCAATCCGATCACAACATCTTCATCGCTGCCAAACAGACCGAATAAGGAGAACGAGCTGCCGATTTTCTTTTCAATCCAGAGACTTCCGTCATGATAATCGACTTTATAATGATTCTGTGCACCTTTCGAAAAAGTCACCGTAACATTTTTTGAATTCGAATCCTCAAAGCGCACATCTCCGGAAGAAGTACGGATTATCAGGCTTTCAACCGGATCTTCGTATGTGACTTCCTTACTGTCTCCGTCAAAAAGGCTGAAGGGAAAGATGCTGGTCGTGAAATTGACGGTCCGTTTCACAATCGAAGCAGAAGCGATTACCCCGATCACCGCAACTGCAGCGATCAGGATTATAGAAAGCTTTTTCCTGCGCGGCGACCTGGGCAGCTGTTTTTCTTCCGGGCGAGCTGTCTTCTGCTCCTCGATGTTCCGGATCGCGCGCTGAATCGCTTCCTCGCTGAGACCGGCTGCGGAAGTACCGTTTCCATCACTCTTTCCGGAAGCGGTTTCCTGCGTATTGTCTGCATCATTTCCGTAATCCTTTTCGGAAGCCAGTCTTCCTTCCTGTCTGAGCTCAGTCTCCACGGTCTCTTCGATGATGTTTTTCTCAGAATTCCCGGCGGTTTCCTCCGGCTGTGCCGCAGGTTCCGGTGCCGGCTCTTCTGTTTTCTCTATTGCGTCTGCAGGCATGGCCGGAGTGTCTTCTTTGGCACTTTCCGATGCTTTCACACCAAGCGCCGCCAGCATTTCGAGCGCATCCTGGTCCGGGTCGCCGATCGACTGCACCGCTTCTTCCTCGCTGAAGCCTTCCTCTATCCGGTCGTCGATCATTTCCGAATAGTAGTCTGTTACCCGCCGCCGGTCCTGCGGCGAAAGGTCCCTGAGTCTGTCCGAAAGCTGACTTAAAAAATCAAATCTGTTCATGCACTGGCCTCCTCACTCTCCGCCGCGCCAGTCTTGCTGCTGACGAACCGGTAAATTGCCATGATTTCCTTCCACTCTTCCGTAAATTCCTCGAGCCTTTTGATGCCCGGCTTCGTAATACGGTAATATTTCCGAAGCCTTCCGCTGTGCTCCACCGAATGCTCGTCCATCATCCCGTTGTCCTCCAGACGCCTGAGAATCGGATAGAGCGTGGATTCCGAAATCGAAATGTACGGTTTCACGTCTTTTATGATCTGGTAGCCGTAGGATTCCTCATTTCGGATCGCCGCAAGCACGCAGACGTCCAGAAGGCCCCGTTTCATCTGATTGTCCATACGCATACCTCCTTTTGCGATATACTATACATTGTATAGTATTGTTTGTCAAGAGGTATTTTTCCCTTTCCGCTCGGAAAATAGCATGAGAACGACGACTGTTATAAATTTTCTGCAAAAAACCGATTTCGGCATAAACTGTTGGACATCTGTTGGACAGCATGGCTTATAGTTGGGACAACTGCTGATGCTTTTGGCCTGCTCTTTTCGAAATGAGTCATCCAACTGCACGGCAGAACCGCAAAAACACATCCGATGGAGGAAACAAATATGCCGAGTCCGGAAAAAAAGAAAAACGAATCTCTTGAGAAAAACTGGCTGAACTATGCGCTGTTATGCCGATGGTCGGAAAACAGATGCTTGCTGCAATTATGGCAAACCACTCCACTCAGATGTTCCGGAATCCGGCAACGGGAGAACTCGGCGTGGACGCTGTAATGTACAAAAACAACTACGACAAGTACATGAAAGATCCCGCAATCGATCTGATGGCTGAGAAACTGCAGGATCCGGAAGAAAGATCAAAAATCTGCAACGATGCCGTTATCCCGACTACTGATAAAATTGATTCAGCGAACCTCCTGATGACCTATATGGACTGTAAGAAAGAAGCCGCCAAAAATGTTGCGCCTGTGATTGGATTATAAGATACGCCGCGCGCTGTATAGCAGGCAATGTGCCTATAATGCACTTGTTTTTTTCCGGATTATCGCCTACAATAAGAGCGGAAACAATCTGTCCCAATAATTACCTGATTCAGAGAGAAGCGGCCATGAATATCCTGATTAAATTTTTGAGCATGGAACCGATTGAAAACCTTGTCACCGCCATGCACTGGCGCATTGACAAGATCATTTTCTTCGGGTATGAAGACTATCTCGCGCACCGAAAAAAAGACACGGAAAGTTTTCTCAAAAAATACTGCCGGGTCGGGCGGGTGGAATTTCATACGGTTTCCCGGACGAATTTAGACAATATCCTGAAGAAAATCCGGGAGCAGGTGATTGCGGAACACGAATACGGGAATTCTGTATTCCTGGATCTGACAGGCGGAAAAGGCCAGGTTCTCGCTGCTTTCGGCATGGTGGAAAAAGAGCTTTCGCTACCGATGCACCTCTACTGGATCAGCGAAGACCGGCTGATTGAATACTGTCACGAGAAAGAAAAACGCCTGTCTTCCATTGTTCAGCCGCAGTCGGTCGAACTGGATCTGAACCGCTATATTGAGATGCGCGGCGGGGTGATCAACTACCGGATGCATAAGGAAATCAAGGAAATCGACGATGAAGAGACCGAAGAGATCGTCAATTCGATCTGGAGCCTGTTCCTGAAATACGAAGAGAGCTGGTCCGCAATTTCGGGCTTTCTGCAGCGCACCCTGCGGACGGAAAGCCTGCAGATTACGCTGGACAGCCACGATGTCCGCGACGAGCTGAAAAAGTCCCGCTCGCTTCCTCCGGTCCTCCTGGAGCAGTTCCTCACAGACGGGGAAAAACGGGGAATTTTCCTGGATCTCAGCCTTTCGCGCCGGGATATCAGCTTCCGCTTCCGCTCGTATACCGTCCGCAATATCCTGGCAGACGCGGGGAGCATTCTGGAGCTGCATGTCTACCAGATTTTCCGCGCGCAGACCCCGAACTGCAAGGTCGGCGTACACCTGGACTGGGACGGCATCATTCACAACCGTTCCGGCAAAGACGTTGTCAATGAAATCGACGTCCTGGTGCTGCACGGCCTGATTCCGACCTTCATCTCCTGCAAGATCGGTACGGCAGACAAAAACGCACTGTACGAGCTTTCGGCTGTAGCAGCGCGTTTCGGCGGAAGATTTTCAAAAATGATGCTCGTTGCCGGGAAAGGAATGTCGGAAACGGACCTGCTCCGGGCTGCCGAAATGGATATCCAGGTCATGAACCGGGATATGACGCTGCTGAATCCTGAATAAACAGTGCTGTAATTAATGCAGAAGAGCCGCTGACTTCGGTCGCGGCTCTTGTTTTTTATCGCTTATCCTTATCAATAAACTCCAATGCAATCGTTGCAAGGATCACAAATCCCAGAGAAAAAGCGATCATAACCATCCAGCATCGGATAACATTTCCGCGTGTATGCTCATAAGCGGCATTATAACTTGTAATCCGTGAGGCCTCGGTCACATATTCTTTTACGCGCTGTTCGCCGATCGCGTTCAGAATATCGCCGAGTTTGATATGCAGATCATATTCGGCTCCTTCGAACTGCTGCAGCATACCGGTCTCAAGAATGGTATCCGCCACCTGCTCCATCGTCAGCCCGTCCGGTGTCGATATTTCGCTGAGCTGACTTCGCACCGCGTCATTCTGAAGCAAAACGACCACATCATCCACCGTCAGGGTGTGATCGATTTCCGTGTTTCTCATATTGCTCAGTGTATTCCACCCTGATACCGCGGGAAGACTGTTGAAATCCGCCAGCGCAGCAATGCTCCGGAGTCCGTAACGGGAAAGCGTCGCTCCGGAAACGGACAGCGTCCACTGCGGAAGGGCCACCATGCCGCCTGAGAAGATCAGCTGGAACACCAGAAGAAGCGGCATGACCGTCATGGCAGCCGTCGTCGTCCTGACAAAACTCGACACGAGAAGGCCCATCATATCCGAAGCAAAGGTGATCAGAAAAGCCGAAATGCCGATGTCGAGATAAATCCATCTGGTAATAAAGCCTTCTTTCGGGAATGGAACGCCGGCTCTTACACATACGATCATCAGCAGAATCGTCTGCGCAAGGCAGAGGAGGGCCTGATAAATCACATGGGCGCAGACATACGAGGAAATATGCATTCCGGAACGGTGTTCCCGCTTGACGATCCCGCGTTCCCGGCAGACCACCTGGATCGAGTTAAAGCAGCCGTTCCATACACAGGCGAGCGTGATGGCAAAGGAGCCCACGAGCGTCCCTTCCATTGTAACAAACATATTGGATCTGGTGACCATGGCGACGATCACACCGATCGCCGCTGCCATCGGCAGCACTTTCCAGTCGTTCTGGTATATAAACATCCGCAAAAACTTTACAAGATAAATCCGGATCTGGAAGAGTCTTCCGCGGTGGCGTCCGATCCCGTTCACTTCAACAGACTGTTCGATTTGTTCAGGCATGCTGCACCTCCGCATATTTTTCTATGAATTCGTCAGCCCGGCCTTCACCGCCCTCTTCTTTCCGGTTCACCGACATGACGATTTCCTCCATCCGCTGTTTTCCGAAAAAGGCTCTCGCGTCGTCAATACTTCCGAAAAACGCCAGCCGCCCCGTGCGGTTCGCGTCCTTGGCCAGCACGATGACATCGTCAAAGAGGTCAATCACACGGTCCGGCGTATGGGTGATCACGATAATGATTTTCCCCTGATCGGCGATGTTCCGAAGCTGCTCGAAAAGCTCCCGCGCCATGACGCCGTCCAGTCCGGAATCCGGCTCATCCAGGATGAACAGGGACGGATTTGATATAAATTCCATCGCAATGGAAAGGCGCTTCCGCTGTCCGCCGGAAAGCTTTGACACCATACTTCCGGCAACCGGTTCCAGGCCGAATATTCGCATAACTTCCGTGACGCGCTCTTTCCTCAGCGCCGCCGGATAATCGATCGGCAGTCTGAGAAGCGCCGCGTCCGTCAGGGTTGCCTGAACCGTATCGGCTCCGCGCATCAGGTCCTGCTGCGGGACAAAGCCGATATCATACTGCATCTTCTTATAGTTTTCGTAAACATTAGCATTGTTGAGCACGATTTTCGCGTTTGCGCGCTCATATCCGTTGACTGCATTCAGATAAGTAGTCTTTCCTGCACCGGATCCGCCCAAAAGCAGCACCATACTTCCCGGCTCAATGTACATATGGATGTCACGAAGCAGATACTTTTTCTTGAAAAACTCTGTCACGCTCCGGTCTTCGATATTGACGGTCAGGCCTTTATCCATCACCCGGGCATTGACGCCGGACAGGGAAGCTGCCTGCTCCTGATAGTCCGAAACCTTCCACTTCGGCTGAAATCTCCTGTTCCAGCCGAATATTACGAGAAAAATGCTGGTGAGGGGAATTGCCAGAAACAGCCAGCGCTTCTTTGCGTCAAACACTTCGAGAAGCGCGATGATCACACGGATCAGGAAGATCGTCTCGACAACATAAACCAGAGTGTCCAGAGACCCGACCACGACCCATATACGATTGCTTTCCGGTATGAACAGGGCGGCAGCGCTCCCGAGCGTCGTCAAAACGCTCGTCATGAAAAGCACACGTCCCTCCGGCTCCCGTGCGGCACACAGCGCCAGATCATAATATTTCAGGCAGGGAATCAGGGCGCGCCAGGGTTTCACACCGCATTTTTTAAATACGCCCCACAGTCCGATGCATATCAGAACGCCGGCGGCAGCGCTTAAATAACCGGCTTCTCCGAAAAGAAGGGTTAAAAGCAGTTTCATTATTCGTGGCATCTTTGTTCTCCTATTACTTTTTTCGGTCGTTGGTGACTGATTCGGCTGTACGGACACCCGACCCGCATTATTATACCCGTTTTCTTCCGGGCTTTCAATCCAAATTCCTTACAAAAAAGACATGTTTTTTCAGCCTGTCCTCCTCTGACAGCCGGGTCAGCCTTTACACACCGGTCATATTATGTTATGATACCTGCATGAAACGACAGATTGATCTCTCGGAAATCTCCGACGGAAAGCTTTATCAAATTGACGATCTGTGCCGGCTCGGCTGCTCCGACTGTCTGGGCTGCAGTTCCTGCTGTCATGACACGGAAGGACTGATTCTGGATCCTTTGGATGTAGCACGGCTTGTAAAGGCATCCGGCAGGGATTTTATGAGCCTGATTGAACGGGAGCTGGAGCTTTCGATGGTCGATGAGATGCTGCTTCCAAAGATGCGCATGGATCAGCGGAATGCCTGTCATTTTTTAGATGCGAACGGGCGCTGCAGCATTCACCCGGACCGCCCGGGCATCTGCCGGCTCTTTCCGCTGGGCAGATATTATGAGAACGATGATTATCGCTACTTCCTTCAGACGTTGGAATGCCGGAAGCATGACCGCTATAAACTGCGGATCCGTGACTGGCTCGACGAAAAGGATGCAGAGGCTTATCACGACTATATCATGAGCTGGCACCGCTTCCTGAAGCTGATGGAAGAAAAACTCCCGCTTCTCACGGAGGAGAGCAGGAGTTCCGTAACCAGTTATATCCTGAAAATGTTCTTCCTTGCACCGTATCAGGCTTCGGAAGCGCCCGGCAGTGAATTTGATACTGCAGATTTCTACAGCGAATACTATGCCCGGATGTTCCGGGTCCGGGAAGCGCTCGAAGTACTCGGGAATTGACCCA
>CADCPV010000398.1 GCA_902803345.1 uncultured Eubacteriales bacterium
AACCCGGGCGAAACCAAAAGCATTATCTATGCTGCGGACGGCTCCGTCATGCAGGAACTTGTCCAGAGCGGCTCAAACCGCGTCAGGGTCACTTATGATCAGATCCCCAAAGACCTTGTCAATGCCTTTGTTGCGATTGAAGACGCGCGCTTTTTCAAGCATGACGGCGTCGATGTAAAGGGCATCATCCGCGCCCTCTTTGTCGGCGTCACTTCCGGAAAATCCGAAGGCGCAAGCACCATTACGCAGCAGCTGATCAAGAATACGATTTTCAACGGCGGCCTTGAAAAAAATTACGGCGACCTGATTGAACGGAAGCTGCAGGAACAGGCGATCGCCCTGAAGATCGAACGCGAAATCGACAAAAAACTGATCATGCAGTACTACCTGAATACCATCAACCTTGGCAGCAACTGTCTCGGCGTACAGGTCGCAAGCAAACGGTATTTCGGTAAGGATGTCTGGGATCTGGATCTTGCCGAGTGCTCGGTCCTTGCACCGATTGCCCAGAATCCGACGCGCTTCAATCCGATCACGCATCCCGAGAACAACCAGAAGCGCCGGCTGATCGTCCTGAAATACATGCTGAACGACGGCTATATTTCTGAAGCACAGTACAATGAAGCCATTTCAGAGGACGTTTACCGCAGAATCCAGGCCGTTTCAAGCGAATATACCGGTACCCATGTTTTCTCATATTTTACGGATAAGGTTTTTGAGGAAGTGCTTTTAGCGCTGCAGGAAGACCTCGCCTACACTGACACACAGGCATACAACCTGATGTATTCGGGCGGACTTCGGATCTACACAACGCAGGATCCCCGAATCCAGCAGATCGTGGATTCCGAGGTGAATGACCCGAATAATTATATCGTCGAAATCGGCTATAAGCTTACAGAGGAATTCCTGGAATACGCCCTCTCCTGCCATCTCACGGTGCGCGTTTCCGACGGTACGGAATACCATTTTGATGAAAACAACCTGAAAAGCTATCACCAGGATGTGCTCGGGGAAAAGGATTACCAGCTGTATTATAAATCTCTGGATACGCTGTATGAGACCGTCGAGCTCTATAAAAACTACCTTGTGAAAAACACAGGCGGCGAGATTGTCACCGAAAACGTACAGGCCCTGATCCAGCCGCAGACCTCGGTCATAGTTATGGACCAGCGCACCGGCGAAGTGAAGGCCGTGACCGGCGGACGCGGCAATAAGGAGGACGTCGGTTCTCTGGTATTAAACCGCGCAACCGATTCGCTGCGTCAGCCCGGCTCAACCTTTAAGCCGCTTGTGACCTACGGGCCTGCAATCGATATCTGCGGCGACACGCTTGCGACAACCTATTATGATTCTCCGCTGGAAATCAACGGCAAGCAGGTCCACAACTGGTGGGGCAACGCCAACCTCGGCTATGCGAACATCCGCTTCGGAATCATGGCCTCGATGAATATTCTGGCCGTCCGCTGCATGGAGAACACAGTTACAGAAAATACAGCCTACGCCTATGCGAAGGATTTCGGGATCACTTCTCTCGTGCCCCAGGACAAATCCTACGCACTGACTCTGGGCGGCCTGACCTACGGCGTAACCAATGAGGAACTCACAACGGCCTATGCCGCGATCGCGAATGACGGCGTCTATCAGAAACCGATCTACTGGACTCATGTGACCGATGAAAACGGCAACCTGCTTCTGGAGAACAAAGCAGCAAGCCACCGCGTGATCAAGTCCACGACCGCGAAGCTTCTGACCTCCGCACTGGAAAGCGCGATCCGGCCGGAATTTACGCTCTGGCCCCAGTACAGTGTCTCGGCGACCAGCACCACCTGTGCCGTCGAAGGCATGGCCGTTGCCGGAAAATCCGGTACGACGAACGATGCAAACGACCTCTGGTTTGTGGGTTATTCCCCCTACTATACCTGCGGCATCTGGTCCGGCTATGATTCAAGCAAGGCCTTCGGTTCAAGTCCCGGCTATCACCGCGTGATCTGGCAGCACATTATGCAGCGGATTCACGAGGGCATGGAGGAAACTTCCTTCAACTACGACGGCCTTGTCCATGCAAGGATCTGCAGCAAATCCGGGCTTTTAGCCCGCGACGGCGTCTGTGACGCAAGCGGCGATGCAAGCTGCCATATCTATGAAGAGCTCTTTGCTCCCGGAACCGAGCCGACAGAATACTGCGACCGTCATGTCGTCTACTCCTTCTGTTCTGCTTCGGATATGCCGGCCGGCGAATTCTGTCCGGAGGAAAATATCGTCCAGCGCGTCTTCATGATGATTGATTCGGAGGATTACGACGGCGCGACAACCGCGGATACACGTTTCACAATCAGCCCGGAAAAGATCATGTCTTCCTGTACGGTTCATATCGCACCGGAGACCGAACCGGAGCCGGAAACCGAGACAGAGTCGGAACCGGAATCCGACACTGAGACTGAAAGTGAACCCGAAACGGAAAGTGATGCGGAAACAGAAAGCAGCGATACGGACGCGGTTTCGGAAACGGAACCTGAGAACGGAGATGAATAGATCGGATCCGATGATCAGTAAAACCGCCCTGACAGGAAGGTAAAAGCCTGCTGTCAGGGCGGTTTTTCATATGATGATTGCCTGTATTATTTCTTCAGGCGGATCATATTCCAGGATTTTGCAGGAAGTACCAGCTCGTCGCCGATCGGAAGCTCACAGGGTTTTACCGCCTCCGGATTGTCTTTTGTATTGACGGCCGTAAGATCCTCTCCTGTCAGGACACGGTGCAGAACCGGTTTGAAGCCTTCGAAATCCACAAGCTCAAGATCCAGCGTTACGGAATCTGTGAGCGAACGGTTCACTGCAAGAATCGTCAGCATATCCTCATCGTTTTCAATCAGAATACTCTCCACATAGGGAATCGCATCCTTTCCGCCGGCAGCATAGGTATCACAGGAAACTTCGGTCTGAAGCGCTTTTCCGCGCCCGTTTACAGAAGCATCGAGGAAGGGGAAGAAAATCGTCTGGGCCCATGATTTTCCGCCGGTTTCGGTCATAATCGGCGCGATGACATTCACAAGCTGCGCAAGGCAGGCCATCTTCACGCGGTCGCAGTTTTTGAGAAGCGTGATCAAAAGACATCCGACAACCAGTGCGTCCTCTAAATTGTAGGCGTCCTCCAAAAGCGGCGGCGCGATCTGCCACTTCGGTACTTCCTTATCGGCTTCATTGCTGTGGAACCAGACATTCCATTCGTCAAAGGAGAGGTTCAGTGTCTTGTCCGATCCGAGTTCTGCCTTGATTTCATCACAGATTCCGGCAGTCACTTTGATGAAGCGGTCCATATCCAGAGACTGGCCGAGATAGGCAGCCGTATCATTGTCGCGGTTTCCGTAGTAATTGTGCAGGGAAAGATAATCAATATGGCGATAGCACTCCCGAAGAACCGTGCGTTCCCAGCTGCCCCAGGTCGGCATCTGAATGTTGCTGGAGCCGCTCGCGACAAGTTCGATCGAAGGGTCTACCCACTTCATGACCTTCGCAGTCTCACAGGCGATGCGGGCGTACTCTTCCGCTGTCTTGTGGCCGATCTGCCAGGGTCCGTCCATCTCGTTTCCGAGACACCATACTTTGACGTTGAACGGCTCTTCAAAGCCGTTTTCGCGGCGTTTGTTCGCGTAAAAGGTATCGGTTGTACTGTTGCAGTATTCCACAAGATTCCGGGCCTCTTCCGGGCCTCTCGTGCCCAGGTTGACAGCCATCATCACCTCTGTTCCGGCGCGTTTTGCCCACTCCTGGAACTCATCGATGCCGACTTCGTTTGTCTCGACGGACATCCAGGCCAGTTCCATCTTTTTCGGACGTTTTTCTTTGGGACCGGTACCGTCCTCCCAGTTGTAGCCTGAAACAAAGTTGCCGCCCGGGTAGCGCACGATCGGGACATTCAGTTCTTTCACGAGCTTCATGACATCCTGACGGAAGCCCTGATCGTCCGCTGTCTCATGGGAAGGTTCGTAGATTCCGCCGTAAACCGCGCGTCCAAGGTGTTCGATAAAAGACCCGAAAATCCGCTCGGGAACTTCCGAAATCACCCGGTCTTTTCCTGTTTTAATGACTGCTTTCATAGACTTGTTTTTCTCCTTTTTGTTCATTTCGGCTTCGCATTCAGGGGGAAGCCAGCCCTTAAAATTCATTTCCTTGCCTGACGCGATACGTCAACATCGAACACCGCATAGGCCAGTACCGCGAAACCGACAACCGCTGCCGGGATCACGACCCGCTTCACAAGCTTCCACGCCTTTTCGGTATTTTCTACAGAACGGTTTACGATACGGGCTTTTTCAAACAGACTGATGCCGGATTTTCCGGCCTGGTTTTTTGTTTTTTTCATGCAGGGCCTTCTTTCATGCGTTCAGATTCCGCGTATCATTCCGGAAGTCCTAAACTGCATTCAGTAAAAAACAGTCCGCCTTCCGGTACATTTATCATAGCACACACAGGACCGCCGCGTCCACCATAAAAACCGACCTGATCAACATGTTTTTGCAATGATCCCTGAGTTTTTTGCATTGCCAAAATGCTTTCTGTCCTGTATGATAATCCTATCAGTATTCAAACGGACAAGCAGCCGTCCATTAAGGAGGAATTCAGCCATGGCGAAACAATTCATCTGCACCCCGGACTACCCGGTCGTCACGACGCCGAAAGGTAAAATCAGGGGTTATCTCTATGAAGGCGTCTTCAATTTCAAAGGCATCAAATATGCAAACGCAAAGCGCTTCCATCAGCCCGAACCGGTTCCGGCCTGGGAAGGGACGAAAGATGCGCTTTCCTGGGGCTTCAACTGCCCCACCATGCGCGAAGATGCGCGGGAAGCTTCGGCGTCTCTTGATCACCGCTACTGGCCCAAAAACGAACACTGCCAGTATCTGAATATCTGGACCACGACCCTGGATCCGACTGCAAAAAAGCCTGTCATGCTCTGGATTCACGGCGGCGGATTCGCGGATTGCTCCGCGATTGAACTTGCCTGTGCGGACGGTGAGGAAATGTGCGGTTACGGCGATGTCGTAATGCTGAGCCTCAACCACCGTCTGAACATTCTCGGATTCCTGGATGTCTCCGCCTACGGCCCGCAGTATGAAAACTCCGGAAACGCCGGGCTCGCGGATCTTGTAATGGCGCTTCAGTGGATTCACGACAATATTGAATTCTTCGGAGGGGATCCGGACAATGTGATGATTTTCGGCCAGTCCGGCGGCGGCGGAAAAGTCTGTTCTCTTCTGCAGTGTCCGGCTGCGGACGGTCTTTTCCACAAGGCAGTTGTGCACAGCGGCATTCATGAGCGCCGTGCGCGTCCGACTCCGGAAGTCAGTAAAATCCTGGTCGGGGAAATGCTGAAAGCACTCGATATTGCGCCGGAAGACATTGAAAAGCTGGAAGAAGTGGAATATGTCGATTTGGTTCGCGCCTATAATAAGGTCATTCCGGGCCTTCGCGCACAGGGCCTTGCAGTTGACGGCTGGGCGCCGCTTGCAAACGGCTATTATCAGGGCTATGCCCGCCTCGACGGCTTCTATGAGCATGCACTGAAGGTTCCGACGATGGTCGGCAGCTGCTTCTCGGAATTCGAGCGTCATCCGGACCATTCCAGAAAGTACAGCCTCTCCCGCGACGAAATTATCGCCCGGATCCGGGAACGTTACGGCGACAACACAGATCGTCTGATCGCGCTTTTCGAGAAGGCCTACCCAGAAAAAAATCTCTTCGACCTTCTTCTGCTGGATGCAGAAGTTCGTTTCGGCTCTCTCGATCATATTCAGAAACGTGCCGCATTCTCCGGCAGCGCACCGATTTATTCCTACGTTTTCGCGCAGGAATTCCGAAACTACGACAATGGCCTGACAGCCTTCCACTGTGCAGAGCTGCCCTATGCTTTCCACACCACATCCCGCATCATGGTCTGCCAGCAGGAAGGTGTCGAGAAGCTCGAAAATGAAATGGCCGGCGCCTGGGCTGCTTTTGCCCACACCGGAAACCCAAACCACGCCGGACTCTCCGACTGGCCTGCCTTCACACCCGATGAGCCCGCAACCATGGTATTCTGTGATGACAGCCATGCCCGAATGGATTTCGACACCGAGCTCATCGCCCTGAAGAAACAGCTTGACCCCTCTTTTGCCGAGAAGATGGCCAAGCTTTTCCAGTCTGCAAAATAAGCCCGGTACGGCCCCCCTGCCCGCCCCTTCACCGGCCCGAAGAGTCCCTCCTCTCCGGGCCTTTTGCTTTTTCGCCTTTCCCGCATATCCTGCCCATCAACTGTTCAAAGCCGCCTGCTTGCGATTTTGGACTATTCTTCTCACTAGAGCTCACGCGGCACGCGCGTCTAAAGGATTTCCGCGCACCTATTGCGGTGAACTCGCGCTGAGCGCGGAAGAAACACGATCCGGCTT
>CADCPV010000399.1 GCA_902803345.1 uncultured Eubacteriales bacterium
AAGATTCTCATACTCATCCTTCAGCCTTGAGATATCTGCTGTATACTCATTTCCAAATCCATCCTTGCAAACAATAATAGGAATATCTTTCCTGCTCAATCTCTTAACAGTTTCAGCTATTGTAATCAGATCTACTTTTCTCCCACTGGCAATATTATAGGTGTGATACCTGGGCTTATGTTCTATGAACCACTGTATTATCCGGCAAAAGTCATCAATATATAAATAGTCAAAAACAACATTCTGCCGGATTGTGATTGGAAGCCCTTTAATTGCCTTACAGCATGCACCTGAGATAAATGTCGTACGCCAGTTTTCATACTTTCCAAAAAGACCATACAGGCGGAGATTAAAAATATTATCACTGTTTTCGATGTTTCGTCCGATCACATACTTCGCAAACCCATAGTCATTCGCCGGGACTCCGTTTGGGTAAGCATCTTCCTTCGCAGAACAGATATCCATTCGTTTGTCCAGTTCGGCTCCCGATCCAAAATAAAGCATTTTCCCATAATATGCATGATATTTTTCAAGATTGAAAAACATCCTGAGATCCTGCTCCAACTCCGTTCCCGGACTATCATTTTGATAATATTTAGGGTTCCTGCATACTGCTGCATCAATAACAACATCCGGTTTATGTGTGCAAAGGTAATCCTCTACTTGTTTTTCTGCCAGCAGGTCCAATTCTGCATGGCTCGGACACAGAAGTTCGTAAGCTTCTAACCTCTCCAGGTATTCCTTCAGATTTCTTCCTACAAATCCGGTCACTCCAAGAATAAGAATTTTGTTTTTCTTTGTCCCCATACACAGTACCCTCAATATCTCCCTGAGAATTTTCCTCTGTCTATAACCTCAAGCTGCTCATAACGGCCACCGTTTCTTACGACCGCGTATCGAAAGCCGCTTGTGATGGATCCGATCAGTGCATTACATTGCGAAAGTAATTCCATTTCGGTCAAATAGTCCAATGCAGTTTGATAGCCATTCCCGGGTGCATACAGATTTTTCTGCGGATCTTCAAGAAACTCAGTGCCAAGGGCAGCGCGGCGTCTTTGAAAGACGATGAGTGTATCTCCAAAGGCTTCCTTAAAAAATTTAACAGCATGTTCTGTATCACAGGCCAGGAGAACAATATCCATATTCCATTCACGCAGTCTCAACTGAACAATTTGAATCAATTCTTCAATTTCGGGTTGAATGGGATGCCCTTTCCCATGTTCTTCCGATGCTTTTGCGTGCCCGCCAATCCTCACGTTCACACCTAATATGCGTTTTCCGGGAGGGAATGTCTTTTTGACTGCTTCGGCTACATGCTCCTTCATAAAATCATTCAGCTGTGCACATTCTGATAAGTCATGAAAGAAGCTTACAGTCTCCCTGTTCTGATAATTGGCCGGATCATAGGACATATCCCATTCCCAAAACCAATTCTGTTTAGACAAAACCACATTCCGACTTCTGTAGGCAGATTCCAATGAAATGCCACCTGGCTGTTTCCAGAAGAATTCCCATGGATTGGTCGTTCCATTTACTGGTTCATCCTGGCTGTTGTACACAGGATAATTCAACTCATCAACTACGGGTATCCAGTCCTTGTCTCGTGCATACTGCATATGTGAAAGGACATAAAAGTAATTGGCGAGCAGGTTATATACCGGGCCAATATAAAAGGGGGATTTCTCTGCTATGCTGCGGATTATATATATTGTTTTTCCTTCGTTCTCTGTTCCGAAGCTTCTTTTCTGCTCCCTTGTCAGAATGTGATAGCATATATTCTTTATTGCATCCTTAAAGCTGTGCTTCTTAAATTGCTCAAAAAATTTACCTAAATTCTTCTTTAGTCCCATTTTTTCCACGGTGCTTTCCCGGTGTTCCACATTTCTTCAAGCCTATCGCGTTCTTTTTTTGTGTCCATACACTGCCAGAAGCCCGTGTGCATATAGGAAGACAGTTGATTTTCCGCAACCAGTCTCCGGATTGGCTCCTGCTCAAAAATAGTATTGTCATTCTCTAAATAAGAAAATATCTCTGGTTCCAATACCATATAGCCGGCATTGATTGGTTCAGCATCGTTTTTTGATTTTTCCCGAAAGGATCTGACCGCCCCATTTTCAATCTCCAGCACACCAAAACGCTGTTCAACTTTTACAGCTGTCAGGGTTGCCAGTTTTCCTCTACGAATATGAAAATCCAACAATTCCTGTATGTTGACATCGCAGACACCATCTCCATATGTCATGAAGAACCGCTCATTCCCTATATATTTCTGGATTCGCTTGATACGACCGCCTGTCATGGTATAATAGCCGGTATCAACAACCGTGACTTTCCAAGGTTCAGTCTTTTGGTCATGGATCGTCATTGCATTTCCATTTGAAAAATCAAAAGTGACATCACAAGTTTGCAGGTAATAATCTGCAAACCATTCTTTTACCATGTGCTGCTTATACCCTGCACAAATGATAAAATCATTAAATCCATAGTAGGAAAATTCCTTCATGATATGCCATATAATAGGCATTCCGCCGATCTCTATCATTGGTTTTGGCTTGAACTGACTTGCCTCGCTAATACGCGTCCCCAGCCCTCCTGCCAGCAAAACAACTTTCATCTCTTTCCTCTTTCTGTTTGCCTGATTACTTTCCTTCTATAATGACGGTATTTTCTCTCATAAAGCCATACATAATGTATGCTTCTCAATTTCTGCCTGCTGCGCACCTTCTTTCGCGTAGGCGCTATTCACGTTTTTCTCTCCTTTACATACTCAATCTCCGGATGAAAACGGAAACCGGCTGCGGTCCCGCTGAAGATCTTACCCAGTCGTTTCAGTTTATGGTCTTTAGA
>CADCPV010000400.1 GCA_902803345.1 uncultured Eubacteriales bacterium
CTTCATTGACTTTCACCGGCCTGAACGCCTGGATGAGGCGTACGCTCATATGCGGTATTACTGAACACAATAAAGACGTCACCTGGAAAAAGCGCAATGATCCGGCCGTTTTCTTTCGGATAAAAAACCGGGGAGGAACTGAACTGCTTCCCGTCAAGTAGACAATAGAAAAAATTAAAAACTTTCTGCCATCAGATTTCGTTCTGGTGGCAGTTTTTATGCTGCCGCCAGATAGTGTTCGTGTTTCTCCATCGGCGTCAGAACACCCAGGTTTCGCTGCAGCCGCCGGTTGTTATAGTACTCGATGTAGTCCTCTATCATCTTCACGAGCGAATCCTTGTCTGTAAAACGTCTGCCATAGTATCGTTCTCTCTTCAGGATGCCCCAGAAGCCTTCCATAGGACCGTTGTCGATACACTTTGCCACTCTGGACATGCTCTGCATCATTCCCGCCTCTTCAAGCTTTTTATGAAAGATCCGGTTTGTGTATTGGAATCCTCTGTCGGAATGGAAAAGAGGAGTCGCACAAGGGTTCTGGACAACAGCCCTGTCAAACGTATTGAATACCAGAGCGTTATCATTGGAGGTCCCGACGACGTAGGATACGATCCTTCTGTCATACAGGTCAAGGATGGCACTCAGATAGACCTTATGGACCTCAACGCCAACGTAATACTTGAACTCCGTGACGTCTGTCAGCCATTTTCGGTCCGGCGCCTCGGCAGTGAACTCTCTGTTCAGTATGTTTTCTGCTATGAACTGGGGATTTGCTGCTTGCCTGGTACAGCTATTGTTGGAATACTTGATCGTGGATTTGATGCCTTTCCTGCGACAGATCCGCAGCACACGTTTATCGTTTGCCTTGATCCCATGATACCGCTCCAGATCGTCGCGGATCCTCCGGTAGCCCTTGTCGGGGCTTTCCATGTGGATCTTCTCTATCTCATCGGCAATCCGCCGGTTATCCGCTTCGCAGGCAGGGACTTCCCTGCGCAGCCACTTGTAGTATGCCGAGCGGCTCACATGTCCCAGTTCACAAAGCGCATCAATCGGATATCTGTTTTCTTCGTGTTCTTCTTTGATCGCCCGATAGACCTGCCAATGCCTGACCAGGCTCAGCCCCGCCTCCTCTCTATCTCGTCGAGTTTTTTTAAGAATGATGCCTCCATTTCCGCCCGTTCTTTTTCTGCCCGGAGTATCCTGTTCTCGGCCCGCAGCCTCTCTAATTCGGACATCTCCTCCAATGGTTTTGAGCGGCCCCGCCTATCCTGCAATGCATCGACACCGCCAGCCTCATATTTGACTGTGTAACTCCGTGCCTGCTGATAGGATACTCCGTATCTCGCTGCAGTTTCAGCATAATTATGGCCATTCGCAATGCAGTATTGGACGATTTCAACCCGTTCATCGAAACTTGTTTTCCTGCCTTTGGTCATGATGACTGTTCCTCCTGTTCCGGAAGCTTTCAATTCTCCATGACCATTATACACCTTAATCCAGTTTCGGAGTTGACGGCATGACTTGATCTTGTGTTCTTTACAGACTTCCTGCAAGGAACCTTTCCCGGAAAGATAATCCTTTATTGCCCGTTCTTTAAGTTCCTTGGAGTAGCGCTTGTTTCCGCTGCTGGTAAATGTACTCTCGCCCATTGACTCATAATTCGACACCCAACGATCAATGCTGCTCCACCCCACGCCAAGCCTTTTGGCTATAGCTTCTTTAGATGAGCCTCCTGTAAGGTATTCGTTAACGGCATTGATAATGATCTCTGGATCAAGTTTTGTTCTTCTCAATGAAAATGCCCCCTTCCTGGCAAACAAGCTTTTATTATTTCGCTTGTCTACCTTGAAGGGAGCATATCAGTTATCTCTGGCTTAATCTGTTGGTTTTTCTACTATTAAGCCTAATAAGAAAAACTACATTGAAGCAATTCAAAGGCTACCGTGAATAATACTTTTCCAGCTTTATGTTGCAGATTTCTTCAATCCGCTTCTTTTCATCTTCGTTCAGCTTCTTCCATACCGTGCCGTCTACCTCGATGATACTATCAATCAAGGATCCTGTCGAGAAAATCATTTAATGTTATGCATTCGATTCCATATCTTCTACAGACATTCGGGATATGGTAA
>CADCPV010000401.1 GCA_902803345.1 uncultured Eubacteriales bacterium
ATGAGTACTGTAAGCATCATGATTACTGGCGTTGGCGGCCAGGGAACGCTTCTTGCGGTCCGTGTACTCGGCAACATGGCCCTTCGCCAGGGCTACGATGTCAAGGTCAGCGAAGTCCACGGCATGTCGCAGCGCGGCGGCTCGGTCGTGACCTATTTAAGATACGGTGATCAGGTTTATTCCCCGATCATCGAAAAAGGCGAAGCGGACGTTATCCTGGCCTTTGAGAAGCTGGAAGCGCTGCGCTGTCTGCCATATGTAAAAAAAGGCGGCAGAATTGTTGTAAACGATCAGCAGATCGATCCGATGCCCGTTATTACCGGCGCTGCAGCATATCCGGAAGGGATTATTGAGAAACTGCAGGAGCGGGCAGAAGTCAGTGTTGTTCCCGCGATCCGGATTGCTGAGGAAGTCGGGAACGCCAGGACTGCGAATGTTGTGCTTCTGGGCTCTTATGCGAAAAGTTCCGGCATCCCGAAGGAAGAATGGATCGAAGTGCTCCGGGAGACCGTGCCTGCGCGGTTTATTGATGTGAACATTCAGGCATTTGAACGAGGATATCAGATTTAATCATAAACAACATCTTAGGAGGACTGAAAGAAAATGGATTATTGGAATCAACAGGAGGAAACAATCAGCCGGGAGGAGCTCACAGCACTGCAGTCGGAACGCCTCGTCTGGCAGGTGAAGCGCTGCTACGAGAATGTCGAATGCTTCCGGAACCGGATGGACGAACTGGGGCTCACACCCGATGATATCCATGGAATTGAAGATCTGCCGAAGCTGCCGTTCTCGTACAAAAAAGACCTTCGGGACTATTATCCCTATGGGCTGTTCGCAGTTCCTTTGACGGATATCACCAGACTGCAGGCATCGTCCGGAACCACCGGAAAACGGATCGTAGCAGGATATACGAAAAAAGACCTTGATATCTGGGCTGAAGGCGTTGCGCGTGTGCTGACCGCAGCCGGTCTCGGAAAGGATGACATTATCCAGGTGTCCTACGGCTACGGCCTGTTCACCGGCGGCCTGGGACTTCACGGCGGTGTCGAAAAGATCGGCGCAACGGTTATCCCGATGTCCTCCGGCAATACGGCGCTGCAGATCCAGACGATGATTGATTTCAAGGCGACGGCGCTCTGCTGCACACCGAGCTATGCCATGTATCTCGGCGAAGAAGTACAGCGCATGGGCGTGCAGGACCAGCTCAGCCTGAAGGCCGGTATTTTCGGCGCAGAGCCCTGGTCGGAAGAGATGCGCAAGCAGATTGAAGCTGCACTCGGCATCACGGCTTATGATATTTACGGACTGACCGAAGTCATGGGCCCCGGCGTTTCCGGCGAATGTGAATACCAGGCCGGCATGCATGTCTGGGAAGACCACTTCATTCCGGAGATCATTGATCCCGAAACCCTGGAACCGCTTCCCGTGGGCGCGACGGGTGAACTCGTCTTCACGAGCATCACCAAGGAAGCCTTCCCGGTCATCCGTTACCGGACGCGCGACATCTGCCGGCTCGACCCGGTCCCCTGCAAATGCGGCCGTACCCATTACCGTATGATGAAGCCGCAGGGCCGTACCGACGACATGCTGATCATCCGGGGTGTCAATGTATTCCCGTCCCAGATCGAGGAAGTACTCCTTGGTTTCTCTACGGGCGAGATTACGCCGAACTACCAGATCGTTGTCGACCGCGTGAACCATACCGATACTTTCGACATTAACGTCGAAATGAGTGAGGAATTCTTCGCAGACGATATGAAATCGATCCAGAAGCTGGAGAACGAGATTGTCGCGAAGCTTCGGTCGGCACTCGGAATCGGTGCAAGGGTACATCTTGTCTCCCCGAAGTCCATTACCCGTTCCGAGGGCAAGGCGAAGAGAGTCATCGATAAGAGAAAAGTCTGAGCCGTCGTTTTTCAGACAGCAGGGAACAGTTTACACATACAGAAATGAAAGGAGCTTATATGTTTACAACGCAGCTTTCCGTATTTGTGGAAAATAAGACCGGACGCCTGTCCGAACTTCTCAACGCCTTTAAGGAGAACCGGATCAATATCCGCGCGCTTTCGATTGCCGAGAACTCCGAATTCGGCATTCTCCGCCTGATCGTTTCCGAAACTGCACGCGCCTATGACATCCTGAAGCGCGAAGGCTTTGTCGTCAAGAAGACCGAAGTGCTGTCTCTGCCGATGGCGGACAAGCCCGGCGCACTGGCAGAACTTGTGGACAAACTCAGCAGCAACG
>CADCPV010000402.1 GCA_902803345.1 uncultured Eubacteriales bacterium
GCTTCATGCTTTTCGATCAGCGGTCCCTCGCGCTCCGGAAGAAGCCTTCCCGAATCATCCGTAAAGATCACAAAGTGCGGATTTCCAACCGATACCGGAATACCCGTCACGAGAACTCCGCCGACTGCAATCTCCTGCTCTTCCCCGGCTTCCGCCTGCCCCATTTCAACGGTCACTGCCTTCACTTTTCCAGACCGGGCCGTAAGATGCAGTGTCCGGATGCCGGAAAGCGTCTCAATCCGGAGTACTTTCCGGTCCGTATAGCCTTTATCGTACACGTATTTTCCGACACAGCGGATTCCGTTTCCGCACATCTTCGCTTCACTGCCGTCGGCATTGAAAATGCGCATCCGGAAATCCGCCGTTTTGGACGGCGATATGTAAATCATCCCGTCGGACCCCGCCCCGAAATGCCGCTCCGAGAGCTTCTGCGACAGTTCAGCGACGTTCTCCGGAACTTCTCCATAGACATAAAGATAATCGTTTCCCAGGCCCTGCATTTTCGTAAAGTGCATCTTTTCAGTCTCCTTTTACTCTGCGTTGATCACGGAAACACCCAGTGTCACTTCCTCTAAAACATCCAGAAGCATCCGGACCGTATCAAGGGAAGTCAGCGTCGTGATATTGTTCTCCTGCGCGGCGCGGCGGATCATGACACCGTCGCCGTAATGGATGCCGGACAGGATCGCCCGGGTGTTGATGACATAGCTCACATATCCGGCGCGGAGCGAATCCAGCACCTCGGTACTGCCCTCGGTCGGTTTTCCGAGGATTTTCGTGCGGATTCCGCGGGAATTCAGTACTTCTCCCGTGAGCGTCGTCGCCTCGATGTTGAAGCCCATTTCATAGAAGCGCCGCACCAGGGGAACCGTTTCCTCCTTGTCCTCGTCTGCGACGCTCACCAAAACGGTCCCGTAGTTTTTGAGCGTCAGTCCGGCCGCGAGCATGGCCTTATAGGCCGCACGGTGAAGCTTCTCGTCGTAGCCGATCGCTTCTCCGGTCGATTTCATCTCGGGCGAGAGATAGGCATCCATCCCGCGAAGCTTTGAGAAGGAGAAAGCCGGAACCTTGACATAGCAGCGCGTTTTCTCCTGCGGATAACGGTGGAACAGGCCCTGCTCCTGCAGTGTCACGCCGAGGATCGCGAGCGTTCCGATGTCTGCGAGGCTGTAGCCGGTTGCCTTGGACAGGAAGGGAACCGTACGCGAGGAGCGCGGATTCACTTCGATGATGTAGACTTTTTCGGAGTAGTCGACAATGAACTGAATGTTGAACAGTCCGATGATTCCGATCCCGGGTCCGAGCTTTTCCGTATAATCGAGAATTGTATTTTTCACTTTCTCCGAAAGGCTGTAGGCCGGGTAAACGCTGATGGAATCGCCCGAATGCACGCCGGTCCGTTCCACAAGTTCCATAATGCCCGGCACAAACACGTGCCGCCCGTCGCAGACCGCATCCACCTCGACTTCCTTGCCGCGGATGTATTTGTCGACAAGGACGGGCTTGTCCGCATCGACTTCGGCCGCCGTCTGCAGGTATTCACGGAGTGAATCTTCCTTCGCAACGATCTGCATCGCGCGGCCGCCCAGGACGAAGCTCGGCCGCACTAAAACCGGATAGCCGATCTCATGCGCCGCGGCAAAGCCTTCCTCAATGCTCGTCACTGCCCGGCCTTTCGGCTGCGGAATATTCAGGGACAGCAGCAGTTTTTCAAAAGAATCACGGTTTTCTGCGCGCTCGATCGAATCTGAGCCGGTCCCGATCAGTTTGACGCAGCGCTCGGAAAGAGGAGCCGCCAGGTTGATCGCCGTCTGGCCGCCCAAAGTCGCGATCACGCCCTCCGGTCTCTCCAGCCGGATGATGTTCATCACATCTTCCGGGCAGAGGGGTTCAAAATACAGCTTGTCCGAGCAGGTATAGTCCGTCGAAACGGTTTCGGGGTTATTGTTGATGATGATGGCCTCATAGCCGGCCTTTTGGATTGTCTGGACCGCATGCACCGTGGAATAATCA
Organism: uncultured Eubacteriales bacterium; assembly: GCA_902803345.1. The sequence continues at coordinate 2,014 of CADCPV010000402.1, forward strand.
AATTCCACGCCCTGTCCGATCCGGATCGGCCCGGCGCCGAGGACAATAATCTTCCGCCGGTCCGATACGACCGACTCATTCTCCTCCTCATAGGTCGAGTAAAAATACGGAACGTAGCTTTCAAACTCGGAGGCGCAGGTGTCAATCATCTTGTAGACCGGCATGATGCCGGCCTGTTCCCGGATGCGGAAAATGTCCGTCTCTTCCCGCTTCCAGAGAGACGCAATCTCCCGGTCCGAGAAGCCCATCCGCTTGGCTTCGCGCAGGGTATCAAGGTCATCCGGGTGCGCCTGAAGCGCTGTTTCCATCTCCACGATGTTCCGGATCTTCCGGATGAAAAAGAGATCAATTCCGGTCGCGTCTGCAATACGCTGTACGTCGGTTCCGCGCCTGAGAAGCTCCGAAACTGCGTAGATCCGGTCATCTGTTCCGATTTGGATGTATGAAAGAAGTTCCGCCGTATCCATGCCGTCGAACTTTTTCAGGTGAATATGATATGCCCCGGTTTCCAGCGAACGGATGCCCTTCAGGAGGCTTTCTTCAAAGGTTCTGCCGACGCTCATGACTTCGCCGGTTGCCTTCATCTGGGTAGACAGCGAATTATTGGCGTCCGCAAACTTGTCAAAGGGGAAGCGCGGAAGCTTCGAAACAACATAGTCGAGGGCCGGTTCGAAGGAAGCAGGCGTGTTCGCAAGATGGATTTCATCGAGCGTCATGCCGATGCCGATCTTGGCAGAGACCCGGGCGATCGGATAGCCGCTTGCCTTACTGGCAAGCGCCGAAGAGCGCGAAACGCGCGGATTGACTTCGATCAGGTAGTACTGGAAAGACTTCGGATCAAGCGCAAACTGGACATTACAGCCGCCCTCGATCTGAAGCGCACGGATAATCCGGAGTGCACTGTCCCGAAGCATGTGGTATTCTTTGTTTGTGAGCGTCTGCGAAGGGCAGACGACAATGGAATCGCCGGTATGGATGCCTACGGGGTCGAGGTTCTCCATGTTGCAGACCGTGATCGCCGTATCGTTTTTGTCTCGGATGACCTCGTATTCGATCTCCTTGAAGCCCTTTACGCTCTTCTCAACGAGCACCTCATGGACCGGCGAAAGCTCAAGCGCATTTTTCATCAGCGGAACGAATTCTTCCGCATTGTCTGCAAAACCGCCGCCGGTTCCGCCGAGGGTGAAAGCCGGCCGCAGCACGACAGGATAGCCGATCTTTTCCGCGATCACAAGGCCTTCTTCGATGGACATTGCTATATCGGAAGGAAGCGTCGGTTCCCCGAGGGATTCACAGAGTTTCTTGAACAGTTCCCGGTCTTCCGCCTGCTCGATCGA
>CADCPV010000403.1 GCA_902803345.1 uncultured Eubacteriales bacterium
AGCAGACCGATATTCATCTGATCACCTGCGATATAGGAACAGTGCTGGCTATGATCATGCGGCAAATGCTGCGGATTCAGATTATGCAGACCAAAGGATATCCCACTGTCCAGCAGATCAATGAAAGCAAAGCCCTTGGTATTGACCGTAAAATTCCACGGTGTATGATCACCATCGGATAAAACAAAAGCCCTGTGGATCCATACGTTATCGAAGGTCACAGCTGCATCATCCGCAGCATAGACATGTACCGTATCGATCTTTCCCAAAGCATCAAAGGTTTCCAGATCCTGAAGCTGGTAATCAATACTGGTCTCCGCAGCTGCATATGAATCAAATTCCGGCTGACCTTCACAGAGATATCCCGTATTATAAAAATCAGGCAGATCCACAGCATCCGGCATCAGACCGTTGACTATGATCATCCCTGCATTATTCCCGGACGGATAAAGATCCAGCTCGTTCAGCGAAGTACTGCCATCAAACCGCAACTCGCAGTGATGCCCGTCGGAGCATGGAAATTGTACACGATTCAATCTGCTTCGGGAGAAGATTATCGTATGGCCGCTGCTGCCGGTATCGTTATAAATCACATCACCGGTCACAGTCAGATTATCGAACCGAATATCCTCTGCATGATCACCCGGAGTGATGTAAAGATCATCAAATACCTTTCCGTTGAAATCTGCCGGGACTGAACCGCAGTCAAAGTATCCATCTGCCGCGAAAATAGAAGAGAAAATGAGCATCGGAAAAATAACACAAAAACAAATGGTCAAGTATTTCATAAAAACCTCCTGTAATGCAGACATTATAGGAGAATCGATTTCGTTTGAAATACACTTCATCCGTCAAAGTGGCAGATGCATGGCAACTCGTGATTTTTGATAAGCAGTGGTCAGTCAGCAGACCGCCTGTGTGTTGGGAGTAGTGGTCAGTCAGACCACCTGTGTATTTGGAAATAGTTGTCTGCAAGCAGACCGCTCGTGTGTTGGGAGCAGTGGTCAGTCAACAGACCACCTCCTGTGTGCTGGAGAATAGTGGTCAGCAAGCAGACCACCGGCAGATGTGAAGGTAAATAAACCGGGAGTAATTGACTCGACATCAATAGAATTATCATCATTGCAGCAGAAATACACTGCAGCATAATTTCTGATTAACAGTAATCTGTTACAGGTAATCGCTCAATAATGTATTTGCAGATAAGAGTGATCAGATCATTTTCAGATACTCTAGCCTGTTATTACTACCGTTGAGAGAAAACCAGTAATATCTGAATCTCTGAAAAATATGGATGACCGGTAAAGAACTGAAGTCGGTAAATGAAGAATATTGTTGCTGTTGAGGAATTGGAATTAACAAAGAATAGAAAAACTGATGAAGAACGGAGAACTGGTTTTCTGCAAAATTTCAGATAAAAAACGAGTTTTGGAGTACGAGTAATTGTAAATAATTTTATATATAAGTCAGGGCAATTTTCCGAGGAGAAAGTACCCAATTGGTTTGTACATAACGGACGATTTTGGAAGCTGAAAAAAGTGCAGGATTCGGAAATTTTTCCAATCAATTTTTGCATCCTGCAATCCAAACTCCCGGTTTTGTATACCAAAAGAATGGATAATAAATCGCTCAGTGACACAAAGCTCGAACAAGGGATCGTTCGGAAAATTTTTACCCGGCCGCGGCCTCATAATTGCTATCAGCGATTATCGAAAGCTGAAAGGAAATACATTGAAAAAAAGGCAGGATTGAAAGACCTGGAAATGCAGGTTTTTCATTTACAGTGCGAAGGGATAAATTTTGCCGGGATTTCACAGGAACTCAGTTATCACCTATCCTATTGCAAAAAAATCGCAGCCAGGGTTCGAAGCAAGATAGAGAAAATGCTGCTGTCATAATTCCGTGATTCCTATGAAATTTGCCTGATCGCAAAAATTATAGTGGTCAGCAAGCAGACCGCACCAAAAGGAAAAATATGCTAACAAAAATTGTGCAGGACTCGGAAAAAACAGGGAATCTATTGTCAGCGGAAATCGAATCATTTCGCATGAAACAGGGATTAACTGTCAAAGAATTTTGCACCCTGTGTCATATTAGCCGACCTCAATACAGCGAATACATAACCGGCAAAAACAGGTATCTGATGATTATCGATGCTGTCAGGTTATTAGCAGCCTTTCCTGAAAAAATAACAGTAAACAAACTTCTGAAATGGTCAGGGGAAAAACGGCTTACCCTAAGCAGGGAGTTCCCACAATTATTATTTTCGGAAAACGCACGAGAAGACTATAAAGAGACAGAAGCTGTTTTTGACAATTTTGTTATTAAGACAGCATTTAATTCGTATGCACCGGCAGATGCAATAATGGTTCTGGCATCTTTCCTTCAGCCATGCAATGATGATGAAATTTTCCTGCCTATGACAGACAACATAAATTATCTTATGGAAAATCTGCGGAGAATCCGCAAGATAAAATATTCGGTTTTTCCATCCCCGAAACGCACAGTTATCGCTCACATCCAGCGAAGTATGCTTCCCGTGCGGTTTTCCGATATTTGCGGATATGAGCGGATATTCCGCAGCGGGGGAATTTACCTGCTATCGGAAATATTGTATCTTAGTGACAGGAAAAAACTCGGGATAAAGCTGTGTCCCAGGAACGACCGGAATAATCTTGCACACTGATCCGAATTTCAGCGAAAGTGCGGATTTTTATTCAAATTCGTGAAATTGGTCCCTGTTTTCGGTTCAAAACTTGACAATAATAATTATGATAAAAATTGTTTCCTTACAACCGAATAGCACTTTACTGAACCGCAAGCTGCCGGTGGCTATTCATGCCCGCATCCGGAACAACAGAAAAGGACAATATGTAAAAATAACTAGAATAATCTCAAACAGTGTATCCGGGAGCGGGCATCTTTGAGCCGGTTTTCCTAGCATACTTCATTCTTCCGCGATTATTTCCGGAGTGTGAGCATAGAAGATGCGTTTGGGATGGAATGAGAGAATACGCTCTCAGTCGCTCTCAAGTTTCGGATTCTCCTCATAAGCGCCGAGGTACCGCGCTAACCTGAAATATTGATTTCAGTTACAAGCATCCAGATCCGAGTAAAGATATCTTGCTCCGGTTCCGTCATACCATTCGAATTCACACTTGCGCACTGCTTCCATATCCTTCAGCGTGATATATGGGAACAGGCTCCGGTACAAGGGAAGATAATATTCCATCTGTTCCTTATCCAGACAGGAAACTTCATCATTTTCTCCGTAAGAATTGTATTCCGGGTTGAGCGGATATATATCTCTGAGATAGTAATCAAGGAATGGGCCGGGAATAATATTCGGATGCTTCGGATCCCGCTGCTCCAGATCCCAGTCCGGATCATAAAATTCGATTTCTCCCCAACCTAAATCACAGGGATAATCATCACTCAATGACTCACAGAAGTGACCCTTCTCCCATTGAAAATCCTCCCTATGTTTTCCTGCGAATTCCTGCCACTCACGCAGATATTTAAACCCGAGCGCTGAAACAGGAATTCTCAATAATGTGGTTTTGTGCCAGCAGGACATATGATCCTCCGTAAATTCTCTTTTTTACAAATCTTATCTTACCCGCATACTGATATAGAAAAAACCGCTCCCAGTAAAAACATGATTCCCATACCGATCACACCTTCCCATAATGTATTCTCCCGAAGCTTCAAATCAGAAGGATTTTGCGGATTATAACGGATATTCAACCGGTTCCCCGGTTTATACGTGTCCGGACGGCAGCCTTTGATATTGGTTTTGACCCGGATGGTTTTGTCCGGTGTGGGAAATTCAATGCTCGGGTAATAATATGTTACCTGCCGTCTTGACGCGTGTGAACCATGCTTCCAGTGAGTTTCTTTTGTGACATCCACAATAACGGCAGTTGTTTCAACGGTGCATCTTTTGTTTTTCAGATAATCCGAAATAAATATAAGAATTCCAAAGATCCAAAAGACGATTGCGGCAATTTTCCCGGCCAGCATCACTATTCCTTTTCTCTTATACCATCTTTGAAAGCTTTCCCAGACTCTTTGAAAGATCGATTGCAGCCTCCGGAACAGAGACGATCACTCCATCTGAAACAACATAGTTTTCAACCGGGACATGTTCTTTCAGCGTCCGTTCGACCTCATGCATGATGTAGTGCATCTGCGTACAGTGAGGGGAGCGATCCACGGATGCAAAAATGAGCTTCTCAAGCTGTCCGGCTCCGAATACCGCTGACAGTTTTGTAACAGCCATATTAATATGTGTCGTTTCAAGGCAAAGAGAATAGATCTGATCAACCTCGGCGGAAAGCGCAGTGAACGCTTCAGGAAATACCTTCGGAAAACATGTGCCGACGATCAGCACTTTTCCCTTCACCGCGTATACATTCGTTTCCATCAGTGGCTGTATGTTCATTGTCTTCTCCTTTGTTTTCATTCCTGGTCTGAACAGTTATTCAGCTCGGTTTCGATTTTATTCAATGTGTTGAAAAACCTGTGAGTGGCAACTGCAGGGCCGAACAACAAGATTCCAAATGTGTTCCAGCCAAACATATGCCGCCAGGATGTATACGGGCCTTCGACATCCAGCTCTATCGCCTTGGCTTTCAGTTCTTCTGCGATCCTTGCCATCCATACCAATGTATAGATAAAAAGCGTCGGAATACCTAACAGATAGGCTTTCCAATAGCGCTGGGTTTTATATCCAAGAATAGAATCAAGTTCATCCTGCAGCCCTCCGAACGGCATATAGAAAAGGAAGAATAAACCAGCCGTGAAGAAATCAATGAATCCAAGCAGAAATCCGGGCCTGTTCGTATGTTTGAAATGCATTCTGTTCAAAGCCCCTTGTAAAATTCGACTGCATCTTTGATATCTTCCTCAGACAGGTGTCCTTTGGCGATGCCGCCGACCAGTTTGAATGGACCGAAGGCGTCAAATCCAAGACAGTGATATTCGCCGAGCTCTCGGCAGTTTTTTCCTGTCACAATATCACGGATCATTTTCAAAGCAAACACTTTAGACGCTCCGTGGGTGTAGATGTAAAAGACGTCTCTCTGCTCAGGTAAATGCTTCTCCGCGTAGTTGAGGATCTGTTTCGCAAATCCGTTGAAATAGATCCCGGATGCGAAGCCGATTCTTTGACAAAAAAAGGATTCGTTCTATTATGAATCATATTGATTCGATCGCAAATCAAGCATATTTTCAAGCCTCTGTAAATTACAATTTAGCTATTTGATTTCCTTTACAAAACGAAACATCCCATCCGGGAACTGCTCGGCATTCTGTTCAGCCATTTCCGGATCATTAGGGTCGGGATGGTGGCTGTTGAAAAACTCGACGATATGGAAACCGCAACGATTGACGTAAAAATGAATATTTCGCTTCTCAAAATACGGTGTTACAGTTTCCCAAACTTTTACTTCCGGATGCAGTTTTTCCACCGCGCACCATGCAGCATAACCGATACCTTTGCTATGAGCTTTTGGAGAAACAAACAGCAGGTCAAGATCGCCACGGTCGCCGTCAACCTTGATAACTACTCCGCCCACTGGCTGTCCATCCTGCATGATCCGATAAGCTTCACCCTCATCAATGGATCTCTGAATGGTTTCTCGGGAAATGATCTCTCCTTCTTCCTCGAAATGATCATCCCTGCGGCCGAATTCCTCCAAAGCCCCATAATTGAAGGCTTCCTGATTATCCAATATAAACTGCTCCCGATCATCCGGAGTTAACGGAGCAAGTATTATATCTGACATAAAATCACCTCAGCAAATTTGAATTTATCTGTACCGTAACCAATGTAAAGCTCGTATAGTGTTTACTGTATGATCTCCCCAGTGGCTGGTTACACCAAAACGCCATTCAAAAACCGCATTGCCGATTCTTCCTTGATCGTATTCTTCAATATCATGCTGCAAATCTTCGACAATGTCGGAAAAATCATCATAAAGATTACCACATATAGGGCTCTCCTCTTCCCATGGGTCAAAGACTTCCCAATAAGTGGTTTTTAATTTGCGATCGATTTTTATTGAACATTTTTGTGTATCAGGCACTTCATCAGTTTCAGGATCCATAATAGGGAGTGTTAATGCGGCAATATATATTTTCATCAATGAGGTAATCAGATAATCAATGGATTCATCCGTTATTTCATTTTCTTTGAAATAATTGCAGAATTCTGTAACCATTCGATAAAAAGAATTTATTTTTTCCATTTTTCTTCTTTTTGAGTTCCCATCCACTTTAACCACAAAGGGCATAATAACGATGCTTTGGGGTTATTCTGTAAAGTATGACACGGAAAATCATCGCAATGCCCACACGATATTATGCCTTTTTTTATTGCGCAATCACGGGCGTAGCATACATCATCAGTGTTTCCTTTTATGCAACCTTTACATTTATCCGAAAGGAAACTCGGACATTGGCCACAATAATAACCGCATTTTCCTAATAATTCTGTTTCCAAATCAATAACCTCTCAAAATCTGATTTTTATTTCTTCTTTCGCAGCTTCAGTTCTGTTTCGGTTCTTTCTTTCAGCCGCTCATCCATCAGCGAGGCTCTTTCTTTCAGAGGAATATCAAGATCTTCTTTTTCAAACACAGTCCTCAAATCATTCAGCGGCAGCAGATTGACGGCAAGGCAGAACAAAGTTTTCTTTCGACCATCGTTGTATTCCGCGAGAAGATGGTCAAGGATCTGTCGCTTTTCGATCTGTTCGGCATTATAGGCCTCTTCGCCTGTCCGCTTTATTTTTTCCATGTCAGTTTTCTGGTTCCGATGCGTTATGAATGAGTCCCATTCATCGATGTGATCATATCGTTCACATGGATAAGCTGAACATTGGTAACAATATTCAGGATTTCCATGTTCCAGACTGCATTTGGCAATGGGGCAGGACTGATTTCCGAATCCGCAGCCTCCGCAGTGTCCGGAAATATTCATTGGACAGAGCCTGCAGTTTAAGCCGCAGAGTGAAAAATATGGATTATTTCTTGTAAATCCTTTCATAAAATACCTTATTTGATATCTTTCAAAATCGTTAATTTAGACATTTGCGATCTCCACAAATTCACATTTGTTGAACACACTGACTGATTTTCCTGTCTATTTCCGAGGATCCCTGAGTGCATCGATTATCTGCATAACATCCGTTCCAACATCGTCCATATTTCTGAAAAAACCTCGGGCGGGAATAACAGACCAAAGCAGAATAAAGAAATTGATGAACAGGGCACTATAGAAAAGGGCCTTGATCAAGCCGGAAGCAATGATTCCAGAAGAAAGAAATGTCCTTCCGAATTTCAAAACCAGCAGTCCGGCAACAAGCAGGAGAGACATGACAGGTCCTCCGGAAAGCGTCATAACGAGCTGAGTTTTTGAATCGATCTTATTCTCAACAGGTTCAAAAAAACCGTCAATAACGATCATATTTACCGTCAAAGCCTTTGTCTTCAGCAGCTGTTTTCCCTGTCCTATCTGAATATTCCAGTTTCTGTCTCCTGTTGCGATCATGTAACCAAGAGCATGCCCGAATTCGTGTAAAAGTACAGATATCAGAGATAACGCCCAAAAAGCTGATATGAATATGACCGTTTTTGCCAGGAGCGTTATCAAATTGGACATGGATTTTTCCCTGCTAATTGCGATTTGCATTACATATATTTGCTGAAAATACTGACCATAAAGGAGCCTTTTGGTCTGGACTTCATCAGTCAAGATTCAGGACGATAGCCGGCCTGACCGCTATGTTGCTGTCACTGTTTTTTTCGAATGAATTCACAGGAAAGCCGTTGTCGTCAAAACTTCCGTCAGTATCTACAACGTAAACAAAATTCGGCATCGAAATACTGGGTGTTCGAACCCACCACCAGCAGGCGGAACCGTGATTCTTATCGACATAGGTGCCTTCTTCTATTGCCTTTTCGGTGGGAATGCAGATCCGCTCGTTTTCAGTTATGAAGTATTTCTCCACTTCTTCATCATTCAGGATAAATACTTTATCGAGGGTATCATTCGCTTCGGTCCGGAACGGGCCGTATTCTGCTTCTGAAAACACATTTACAAGACGCTTCTTCTCTTCATCCGTAAAGGCTGTATCCAGAAACTCACCGTTCAGCCACGTGCGCAATGTACAGTTTTCCCAGGTGACGGGCCACCATCCATTCTCGTCATATGCTTTTGCGGTTAAACCATATCTGCTGAGCAATTTTGCCGATTTCCCATCGGTTTCCAGGACGATCCATTCGATCGGTTCCGTGTCCGCAGAAAGATCACTTTTCTGCGGATATCTCCCGAAGCGGATCATATCGCCTTTCTTCAGATCTGACTTATCCATCTCATTCTCCATAAGTTCCGAATTTTTCGAACTGTTTACCCGTATGATACCGCGATGATCTCATCCTCGCTTGACGGCTGGCTTTTATTCATATATTGTCCCACAAGTTCGTACGGAACCACGCTGTAGGCTTGATCATAGTGGATATAACCGCTCAATGTCTCCAGAATCTCATCGATCATGGGATCATCATGCGCAAGATCGCGCCAGTAGTATCCCAATTCTTCTTCCCAGTATATGTATGAATGCTCGTCAAATTCAGGATCATCGTCTGCAGTCACTACCGGGACGATCATGTTCTTAATACTTTTCATACTGCCTTGACTGTCGCAATAAAAGCGATACCCTGAATTGTAAGGGGCCGAAGGATAAATCTTCCTGAAAAGCTGAGACTCATGGATTTCGCTTGCCGTTTTCCCGGCCAGTAATGAAATTTCCAATCTTTTCAATTTTCTGATTCCAAAAATTCTGAGACACATTGACATCGTCAGTTTCTCCTTTCAGTGAATTTGTTCAACAGCTCTTCTGCCTACAGTGATTTTTCAAGATCTCAAATAATAATGATTTGTCGTGCTGTCTCAGATTATTTTTATTTTGATCATTTTTCTTCATCTGCTTCTTGATGTTTGCGGAGTAATAAACCGCAGTAAAGAGCCAACGCTGTGTATGTTATGATCAGAATCACTAATGATACAGGTTCATAACGCATATTCCTGGTAAAGCAATAGGGCAGTGCACAGACATCGATCAGAGCATGCATAATGATCGGGATCCATATGTTATTTGTTTTTTTATAAATTGTCCCGAAATAGATTCCCATCCCGACCGTTGAAATAACTTTAAAAACGATCACTGCGATCCCCATCCCAAGCATACCGGGAATATGCCCCAATCCGAAAACAAGAGACGAAACGAGTATCGCGATCACCGTTTTGTTTTCTTTACGATAAGCCAGTGACTCAACAATATTCAGAAACAAGCCTCGGACATAGAATTCTTCGACGATCGCTACCCCGACATAATACAGAATCCCCTCAATCAGAATTTTATAAACCGAGGGAGAATAATCAAACGGATAAAGCCCAATGAAAAATGCGATAAAGGACAGGATCCCGGCCACGATTCCGGGCAGCCCATATCTCTTCAAGCCCTCGGCGAGTCCGTCAGACGTAAACCCGAACAGGTACGTTATCCTGAAAAACCGCAGCACGAGAAATGCAATGATGCCGATCAGGCAGAAATTGATCATGAGAGGGATGATGACCGGATCTACATCGGCAATTCTTATTTTGAGCAGAACACAGGGGAGACCTGTGATATCCATAAATGCAATGACAAGACATAATATCAGAAGAATAGTTATCGTTTTTTTATCCATTTCCATCTGATCCAATCCATACCGAAGCTAATATCGATTTGTCGTTGCTTCACATCTGATTATAACAAGAGACACGGCTCAAAAGACGTTTTACGCTTAAAAAATAGAGTGGCCCGACCGGACCACTCCTGGAAATAAACACGATATCAGATGGCTGCTGTTACCATCTCCGACCATGACCCATCGGACCGTGACCCATGTGATGGTGATGATGGCACGGGCCATGGTGCATCATCGGGCCATAGGGGCGACCCATTCCCCAGCTGCCGAAGCCGCCGTAGGGATAGATCCGCGGGCGATAGTAACCATAGTACGGGCGGCTGAACAGCAGACCCACAGAAGACAGTACCAAAACGAATAAAATCAGTCCGAACATTGTAAGCTCCTTTCACAGGTAATCCTGTACTAGTGCTGCCGTAATAAAAAACGAGGCTTTTATCACGACGCTTGCCGTATAAAAGTCTCGCCTGTTATGCTTAGCCGGGTGATCATCGAATCACCGTACTGACGGCGGGGGCTCCGCTTTTCGCGGTTGGCTACTCCCTTCTTCATTTAAGAGAATACACTTTTTAAAGCAGGATTTCAAGTACTTACGGCCGTTCTAACATGATTCTTATAGATGATTCTGCTAATCATAGTCGAGGAAGTCTTCGGAAAAATCCAGGCTTTCCCCGTCAAAAGTGAAATCGGGTAAGGCTTCATCGCTGCCGCCAAAGGGGATCGGGATGAAGGCGACACCTTCAAACGGCTCCGGCTCATCATCAAATTGCAGGGTGAGCCGGAAAATATGCAGATAATTTCCGGGTTCATCCTCCCTGTACCCATACGGCTCCAGAATGATCATGCCATTCATCAAATGGTCGGCGATCCAGCGTTCAAACTCGGGATTCTTTTTCATGCGTAACTCCTTTCCAAATTCTATGAAAGCATTGTAAGGATCAAATCCGGATTTGAAACCGCTTTACCTTGGATTTTGATTTGTAAAATACAGTATACAACACGAAACGATCCGTTCACGGATCGCTTCATAAAAAGAAGGAGACCAGGATATGATTGAATCGGACATGCTTTTTCTCTGCAGGATCCTGTTTGAAGCAGTTATTTACGCTCAAAAAGGACAATATGTAAAAATAACTAGAATAATCTCAAACAATGTTGTGAAATCCCCTGCTACTTTATTAGATTATTCTCAATATTATAGTGTCAATCACACCGCAGCATGCTTTTTACCGCCTCCGATCCCTTTTTTTGAGCATAAACGGTAGAAGGTATTCGGTTTCAGGCCGAGCCGCGCCATGGCTTCCCTGGCGGTAATCTTACCGCTGCGCCAGATCTTTACGACCTCATCCCAGTTTTCCGGAACATCGATCGGCTTTCGACCCTTATAAACGCCTTCCCGCTTGGCGATGGCGATCCCCTCCCTGGTCCGTTCCAGAATATTGGTGCGCTCAAATTCGTTGATCGCGCCGATCATGGTGAGCATAAGCTTGCCGGTTGGTGTAGAGGAATCAATATTTTCCTTGTTGGAGACCAGGTGCACGCCTTTCTTCCCCAACAGATCAACGATCACCAGCAGATCGGCAGTGGAGCGGGCAAGCCGGGACAGATCATGAATGTGGATCGTGTCCCCCTCGCGGACGTATTCCAGCATCTCCTGGAGCTTCGGCCGGTTTGCATCCTTCCCGGATATCTTTTCCGTATACCAGCGCTCGATCCCGTATTTTTCCAACGCTTCGATCTGCCGTGCTTCGTTCTGCTCGACTGTGGAAACTCTCACATATGCTATGTTCATAATCTCTCCAAAGTGTTTCAATAGGGTTTACCCTAAATAAAGTTCCGAATATTCCGGCTTTACGAGGAAGACATTCGATGAAAGTGTTTCAATAGAGTCGGAAAACGAATTTTGAAATATTTCACCGAAAAACCACTCTAATGACATACTCAGAGTATAGCCCGGCACATCCTGTTTGAAACGGACTTCGTTTATCTCAGACAAAAAATTTTTGATGATTTCCGGAAGGAACAGAAAAAAAGATGCCGGCCTGCAAAAGCCGACATCATCTTATACAACCAGGCGTTATTTCCAGAATCTATAAGACAGCCTTTTCCTTTTTGTATGCTTCCCGGAATCCTTCATCAAAAATATCCGAGATATTTTTCCCATTCATCCATCTCAATATTGCAGCAGTCTCCTCTCTCTGGCTTTTTCTCACATGTTTTTCCACGAAAGCATTGATAGCTTCTTCATCGATATTAAATTGAGTCTGATTTTTATTTTCCATTAGATTCTCCTTCAGATGTGTTGTTGGCTCTTGCCGCAATCGCCGCAAGCAGATCAATAAACCGGTTGACCGGTCCGATAACTGGATATTCATCAAAATTGATTTTTTCCATATCTTCCTCCTTAATCTTATTAATACAAATCCGGACAAAAATTGAAACGGATTCTATAATTTTTTCAAAATTGCTCATTACAAATCTTTACATTTATGTGGTTTCATGCGAATATAAAGTAAAGATTGCGAAGAAAAACTATAAAAAGCTCCAAGAATAACAGTGATTACCCGGGCTTTTTCCGCATTTCGATTCTGATGTAAAAGCCCCGTAAGAAATCAGATTGGAAGTATTCAGCCGCGTCTGTGATCTCATAATCAGGAAATGATTCTGCACAGTATTTGGTAGGATCAGCCGAAATTTCCGCAGTGGCTGTGGCATCATCATAGTCCCTGATATCAAATTTCTGAATTTCAATATCCGGCGGAATGAGATTCCGTGAGCGGATATAGCGATGGTTTCCGTTATCGATGAATTGGAAGGTCTTGGTCATATACTCAATGATTCGGTCGAAATATGACTCGCCGATCCTGACACAATGAATGTTTCCATAGATCCAGGCTTTTCGAATATCTTCTCCTGCAGCTCCGGAGATAACCATGTGAAGGTGCGGACGAACCTCATCGCCTGATGAATTTCTGGTTTCAATGCAGCCGAGATATTTTACGATTCCCCCTGAGAGCATATTCAGCTTCTTGATGAAATAATGCTTCCGGTTCATTACAGCAGCCATATCAACCGGAGCATTCCGGAAGGTCAGCGTAACAAAAAAATCGCCGTCATGGAAATTGTTGTAAAACAGCAGCCGGCAGCTTTCTTTCCTGGTTTTCTCATTCCAGTTGACCTGACATTCCCTGGAAATTTGATTCCGGATCGATCTCGTTTGCGAATAATCCGCCCTGGCAGGATAAAAATGGAAGATCTGCTTTGATCCGGCACGAACTGTTTTCTGCCGCCAGTGACGGATGCCGGTGTTCAGAAGATTCGGCACATCTCCATCCCATTGCTTTTGAAAGTAAAGTCCAGCTTTGCTCATGGTAAATTACCCTATACTTAGTCCTTTACCGTCAAGCCCTTAAGGGTAACTGCCATTTTTCGGCATTTTCCTGCGTTAAAATAAGATTCTTCAAGCCGGTTTTCACTCATAGCTTGAAGAATACAAATTGGGTATAGAAGTTAATCTAAATCTACGATTTATGATGATTGGCAGAGTGTTGTTCCCGAATATATTGAACCCGATCCCATAAATCCTGTGATATCAGAGCCTGGTGCTTTCCCGGATAAATATCCCGGCCTTTGTATTCGATCTGCCCGAGATATGTGCGGCAGCTGAACATCAGGCGAATTGCTTCGCGGCTGAAGGAACGGCCGGTCCACGACTTTACTCCATTTATAGCCAAAATTTCGGAAATATCGGAAAAGGAGTATTTCCCCGAGGCATAAATTTCAAAACACATAGCAACAACAGGACCTGCGATCTCATCGATGATCAGGATGCGTGAATCCCAATCATCCGGATCGCCAGGCTTCCATTTTCGATAACCGATCGGGGCTTTTGAGCTGAGAAAAAAGCCATGCGAAGCCGCATCACGTTTGGATTCAGACGTTTTTCTGGATATTTTGACGAGACGCGGCTCCGGTTTGGTATTCATTATGCTGCCACAGGAAAGGTATAAATTGATTCGTCCCTGGTCCAGCCTTTTTCTTCTGCCAGAGAAGAAAACAGGATCTCATAATCAGGATTCGGTTCGAATCCGGTGAGCTTATTCGTTGTGAAATCAAAATAGATATTTTTGAAGAGATAATGCACGATCTCATGACGTTCCGCAGCGGTCGCACGATCGAACAGATCCAAGAGTGAATTTGTGAGCGTAACCTGCGTGTTCAGCTCCGGTGAGTTCTTAGGGAGTTTCCGCTTCAGTTCTTCAATTTCCGCGCTGTCTTTTGCCTGGTCGCGGTCATAAACTGACTGTGAGATCGCACTGTTGCCATTGATGAAAGCATAGGATCGCCGCTGCATCCTGGATCGGATCAATTCGATCTTTGCTGTGATCTCCATATACAAATCTTCCTTAGCGCCGCGTTTTTCAATTTCCTTCACCCAGGTTTCCGGTAAAACAATGCCGCGGAGAAACTCAGCGATTTGTGAATCGATCACTCGGACTAGTACACTCTTCCCGTCATAATCACATGTAAGTCCGCGATCAGAGGCGCAGTCCATATAGCGGTACACATTCTCCCCATATGAGGATTTTTTTGTCCGCAGACGATGACCGCACCTTGAACAACAAACCAATCCTTGTGCCAGACAATAATTTTTCAGCCGATCATCGTTCGCACAAGCCATATTCTGATTAATGGCTTTCTGAGCTCGGATCGTCTGCACCTGATTGAAGAGCTCCAGCGAAATAATTGCTTTGTGTTTTCCAGGATAAACTTCGAGCTTCTCTTCGATATTGTTGTTGTAAACCACACAGCCGATGTAGGCAACGTTTTCCATCATCGTGCGGATCGTATCTTTGGCAAATGATCTGCCGGTGCATGTAATGAAACCTTTGTCATTGAGATACTGTGCAAGATCCGAGAAAGAATACAGTCCGGTGCTGTACATTTCAAAGATGGTTCGCACAGCTTCTGCCGCCGGCGGATCAACGATCATGATCCGACGATCCAGATCCGGTGAATCACCATGCTTCCATTTGCGATAGCCAAAAGGAGTCCTGGAGCAATTCGAATAACCCATACGTGCAGCCTGATGTTTGCCTTTGGCGGTTTCCATTGAAAGATTTGTGATGTAATGTTCGTTGATGGAACCGATGATCCTACTGATCAAATCATCAGTTATCTCCAGATTTTCATAAGCAGAGAAGACTTTTACGCCAATTGATTTAAGCTCATGACAGGTGATCTGTCGTGCTGTCTCGTTTCTTTCGAACCGATCCATCTTATGAACAACGATGAAAGAGAACTGTTTCATATAGGCATCAACCATCATCTTTTTGAAAGCAGGGCGGTCCTCGTTCTTGGCTGTGAATGCTTCATCAATGTAGATATGATCATCATTCAAATGATAGCCTTTTTCTTCAACGCATTTTCTGCATGCGAGTTTCTGTGCTTCAATGGAAAAACCGTCCCGCTGCATTTCAGAAGAGATCCTCAGGTAGATGGCTGCTTCGGTCAGGAACTTCTGCTCTTCCGGCGTATTTTTCTTGTCCTTTTTCCGGTGATAAGCCCGGCCTTTTTTCGTCGTCCCGATGTCAATTTGCATCTGATCCATCATAACCATTTTCACCTCCTTCCGCTGAATCTTCGTTCCTTGCCGCAAATTCTGCCGGCAGGTCAATAAAGCGATTGACCGTCCCGATCACAGGATATTCGTTGAATTCTTTTTCTGTCATATCAAATCTCCTGGATCAGGTATACAAATCGGGAAGTTCGATGCGAATGATGCAGGCTCCGGATTTGTTGGGAATCACGTATCCGATACGGATCGGAAGAATGCAGTGTGTCAGCGCATAATTCAGAAACGCTTTGCTTTCTTTACAGCTTTTATCAAATTCGGGAAAGTAGATCAGAATTTTGTGGTCAACGGTGTAGAGGAACACACCTTCATCATAAACACGAACGCTGAATCCGCATTTTTCCAGGCTCTCAAGGATCAGGAAACGGAATTCATAATGGGAAAGACTTTCGCGATCGGACTCGGTCTCGTCCATGATGACATAGATTATCTGCAGGCAACGGATATCGGAAACATCCACAGCGATTTCCTTTCCGGAAAAGCCGTTAAATTAAAAACGGGCTCTTCCACCCGTCATTCGATATGGTGAAACAGCCCGGTTCCGTTCCTGTTGTTTTGGGATAAATTAAAGAAAAAAGGAACGCTTTTGAAAACGTTCCTCTGTGCGGGAATGACGGG
>CADCPV010000404.1 GCA_902803345.1 uncultured Eubacteriales bacterium
CTGCCACAGACGCATCTTAGGCTTTTTCTTCATCAAAACGGTACCCCACTCCGCGCAGCGTCGTAATCATTTCCCTGTACGGTCCCATACAGGACCGGAGCATTTTGATATGCGTGTCCAGTGTCCGCTCCTCGCCGTAATAGTCATAGCCCCAGATTGCGGCCAGGATCTGGTCGCGCGTCAGCGCGATATTCTTGTTCGCGATCAGGTACACAAGGAGCTCGTATTCCTTGAAAGTCAGGTCTTTCTCGCAGCCGTCCACATAGATTTTTCGGCTGGTATAGTCGACAGCAAAGCCCTTGACCCGGTAATACTCATGCCCCGCCTCTTCCAGCCGGTTTTCGGGTTCCGGATTTTCCTTGACGCTCCGGCTCACGGCAACCTTGACGCGCATGATCAGTTCCCGCGGCGAGAAAGGCTTCACGACATAATCGTCCGCCCCCAGCTCAAAGCCGTGCAGCCGGTCGTATTCCTCTCCCCTTGCGGAAAGCATGATGACCGGACAGTCGGAGAAATTCCGAATCTCCGAAAGCGTCGTAAATCCGTCCTTTTTTGACATCATGATATCCAGGATGACGACATCCGGATTCTCTTCCCGGCAGACCCGAAGCGCCTCCTCTCCGTTTCCGGCCTCAAGCACGGTAAAGCCTTCGTACTCTCCGTACTTTCTTACAATTTCCCGGATGCCCTGTTCGTCATCCGCAATTAAAATCCTTGCCATAATTGTCCTCTCCCTTCAGTGTACTGTTACAAGGATTGATGCGACAGTTCTGAGAACTTAACAAATAATTATAAACGATCACCGAAATTTTCGCAAGTGAAAATCCCTTACGAGCCGCTGGACTGGTAGTGGCGCACGCCGAACTTAAACAGCGCAATGCAGGGGATCAGATACAGCAGCACCAGAAGCGGCAGGAATGCAAGCCACCACTCTGTCCGCTGCCCTAAAATATAGATCAGCGGATAGTACTGCACCAGCGCGTAGGGGATTGCAACGGTACAGAACAGCAGGAACTTGTCTCCGTAGATATTCAGCGGGTATTTCCCGTGTTCTCTCGCACCGTCCGTAAAGATGTTCATGAACTCCAGTCCTTCCAGCGTGAAGAAGCACAGGGCTGCCCGGATGATGCAGAGTCCGGTAAAAAGTGCTGTTCCGCCGAGAATCATATTGAAAAGCGTCAGGACTTTCAGCACATCCCAGTGAATTTTGGTCCGGATTATGCCGTAAGCAAGCATAAGCGTGCCCTGGATCAGCCGCCCGATCCGGGACAGTTCAAACTGGCTGCCGAACACCTGCAGGATTTCGTTCCGGGGCCTAAGAAGAACCCGGTCATACTCTCCTTTCCGGATGATGACGGCAAAACGGTCAAAACCGCGCGCCCACATCTCGGAAAGCGAAAACTGCATCTGTACGATTCCGCAGCAGAGAATCACATCATTCAGCGTAAAGCCCTTTACAACCGGGAAGCGCTGGAACATGAAAATCACGCCGAAAAGCGTCGAAACAGTCGAAAGCAGCTGCCCGAACATCGTAAGCCAAAAAGAGGATTTATACTGCATTGCCGAGCGGATGTTGATCGCGATATAGTGGCGGTAAAGCCGGAAACTGTGTTTCATCGATCAGCCCCCCTGCAGTACCGCACGCTTTTCGGCGTTTCTTAAGAGCAGCTCTCCTGCGATAACAAACACAAAGAGCCACACGATCTGAAGCACAATCGCCCGCACCATCGCCGCGCCGGAAAGATCCCCGCTGTAGATCCGAAGCGGAACATTCTGCATGCCCGCAGACGGCAAAAGTTCCAGTACAAAACGGACTTTGTCCGGAAAAAAAGGAAGCGGAATAATCTGACCCGAAAGGAATTCCATGACCGAACTCAGAAAAACACGGATTCCGGTCGAGGAAAGCATCCTCGTGGAAAGTCCGTAAATCAGCATCAAAAATGAAATCGTCAGAAGAAGCCCAAGCACAAGCGTCACCAAAAACAGCAGGAGATGCCACGGACTCTTCGGAAGAGAAAGGCCGTAGGGCTTCGGCACCAGGATCGCGACAAGAAGTACCGGTGCGAAGCGGAGCGTTGCCTCCGAAAGCCGCATCGCGAGGTTCTTTGCAAACCACATCCGGTACAGACTGACCGGCCGCGCAAGTTCATACGAAAGCCCGCCGTCCGAGATCATTGTCAGGATATCATTGTCAAAGCGCCATGTAGTAAACAGCATCAAAAAAGCCTGCTGCAGCCAGATATAGGAAGCCAGCGCAGAAAACTCCATCGGAAAAGCATCCGGGTTGGACTCATAAAAGGCATGGTAGGCAAAAATCAGCATGAAGCCCCAGAAAAACTGGGTTGCCATGCCTGCCAAAGCCGCCACCCGGTACTGCATGCCCATCTGGAGCCGCAGTTTGAAAAAGGAGAAATACTTTTTCATGACTCCTCCTCTTTTCCGAGTCCTTCGATTCCCTGATAGAATTCCACCAGGGATTCGTCAAGAGACTCCCCTTCTTTCCGGATATCATCGATCGTTCCGTCCAAAAGGAGCCGACCCTTTCCGATCATGATCACGCGCTTTGAGAGCGCTTCCACGTCCTGCATGTCATGGGTCGTCAGAATCACCGTCGTATGTTTCTCTTCATTCAGCCTGTTGATAAACTGCCGTACGGCAAGCTTCGATACCGCATCCAGTCCGATTGTCGGCTCGTCCAAAAACAGAATTTTCGGGCTGTGCAGCAGTGAACCCGCGATTTCACAGCGCATACGCTGCCCGAGAGACAGCTGCCGCACCGGTGTCCGGAGAAGTTCCTGAAGATTCAGAAGCTCTGTCAGTTCCTGCTGGTTTTCCTGAAAAGTCTGCTCCGAAATATCGTAAATATCCTTCAGAAGCTGAAAGGAATCCGCGACCGGAACGTCCCAGAAAAGCTGCGTCCGCTGACCGAAAACGACTCCGATCTCCCGCGTGTAGCGCATGCGTTCCTTATAGGGCACAAATCCGTTGCATTCAACAATCCCGGAATCCGGATACAGAATCCCTGAAAGAATCTTGATCGTCGTACTTTTTCCCGCACCGTTCGGCCCGAGAAGCGCAACGATTTCCCCTTCCGAAATGTCCAGGCTGATCGAATCGAGCGCCCGGATTTCCTGGTATTCCCGGCGAAAAAGAGCCTTGAAGGCTGCTTTTGCGCCTGCATTTCGCCGTGCAACCCGATAGGTTTTCACGACATTTTCCATGTGAATCATATACCTTCCTCCTGGCAGTAATTCCATACACAAATTGCAGAAATCTTTCCAAGCTGCTGATTGTCGGAAAGCAGCTGCTCTCCGATTGCTTCGGTAAAACAGATGGGAGCCATGTCCCTTAAAGACCGGCTCCCAAAAGAACAGTGAAAGCAGTTATAGCATAAAATCAACTGCCCGTCAAGTTGTTTTTTACGCTTCCGGCATCATGCAGATTCCGATGAATACCGGGAGAAGCGAACTGTTGTCAATGATTTCGTAGACAAAAGGCCTGTCCAGAATGACTTCAGGCCGTGCAAGAGGCAGCATTGCCGCTTTCAGCATAACCGCCGTGACCGCGCCGGCTTTTGTACCGCGCTCGTCCAGTTTCAGGATGGTTTTGTGGATTACTTCATCAATGCTGATCCCGGCATCGGAAATGCCGCTGTAGTCCGCTCCCTTTCCCATCGCGGTCGGAAGGCCGAGCTTCATCAGGAGTGCGGAAAGCATACGGCTGTAACTGACGGAGAATTTCGGGATCATCGCATCCACTTCCTGTTTTTTCGCCGAAGCCGGCAGCAAAAGAAGCGTCTTTCCGTCAAGCTTCTGCAGGAAGTCCGAAATACTGACGCCTTCTTTCGGAAGGAAGGCTGCAAAGGAATATTTGCCGTCCGCATAGGGCTTGACAAAGCCCTCGCAGGCTTCGTTTTCGATGTAGAAATCTTCTGTCGAGAACAGACCGGTGATTTCCTTCACTGAACCGTTCTCCCCGGTGAATTCCGCAGGCTTCACATGCAGCGAATCATAGATTTTCTGCCATTCCCCGTCGAAGGACAGCGCGTTAATGAGGTACAGCATATTGGCCGGGTCCACTTCCTCGATCACGCGGTCAATCATGCCGTCTGTATTCTGCTCGACCCATTTGTTCATTGCCGTGACGGCATTCGCGTTAAAGGGAATCTGGCAGACCTCCGCCTGATACAGATCCCTGTTTTCCGTGATAAAGGCACTTTTGACGGCAAGATTCTCTTCTATCCAGACAGAGTTCGCTAAATGGAACTTTGCCTTTTCTGTCGAAGGCATGCTTCGGATGTATTCAGAGGCTGCTTTTTTCAGCTCATCAAAGCTCATTTCTCCGCCGAAAAGCTTCCGGTATTCTTCAAGAGCCTTGCCCTTCGCGCCGTTCGCAGCCATGAGAAGCGCTGTTTCCACGGAAATCGGGGAGATCAGGACGTTTTCTCCCGGTTCATAGCTTTCCTTCAGCATGCTGACCGCAAAATCCCCGGCCGCCACAGCAAAACGAATATCCATCTGCGCATTTCCTTTCTCTTCCGAAACCGCCCTGTTCACCGAAGTATTCACCGTAACTGCCTTCTGCTGCCTTCTTCGCTGAAACCACCGTCTTCTTGTCTTATTCCGATTCCTTCTCATTGCGTTTCCTCTTCTTTTTGACCGGTTTATGTTTTCAGCAGGAGCCCTGCATTCCGTCTATGCACAGTTTACACGATACCGGGAAGAAATGCAATAAGAAAAGAGCCCAAAAATTTTGGACTCTTCCTTAATCATGTGGGACCTATAGGACTTGAACCTACGACCCCTTGAATGTCATTCAAGTGCTCTCCCAGCTGAGCTAAGATCCCATGATGTTTTTGTTGTAGTGGACCTTCAGGGACTCGAACCCGGGACCGACCGGTTATGAGCCGGTTGCTCTAACCAACTGAGCTAAAGGTCCTGACCCTGAAAAATCAGGCAGTGACGCCATCGGGAATCGAACCCGAGTTACCGCCGTGAAAGGGCGATGTCTTAACCGCTTGACCATGGCGCCGAAGAAAATCCTTGAACCGGGACACTCAGCTCACTAGAATTCGACTTCGTCCTTTGGACTCGTCTCATTAAGTTCGCTGAGGGCTCCCGTCTAAGGTTCGACTTCGTCCTGCGGACTCGTCTCACCAAGACTCAAGGAGACTCCCCGAGTAGGGCTCGAACCTACAACCCTCCGGTTAACAGCCGGATGCTCTACCATTGAGCTATCGAGGATTACATGACAAAAGGATTTCGAAGATACAATCGTACCCGGAAATCCATGTCAATGTATTCAATGTACCCTGAAAACCGCATATAAACTCGCAACCACTTACGACATTTCCTATCCTCACTAACTCTCTGAATAAGCCCTCGACCGATTAGTAACAGTCAGCTCCATACATTACTGCACTTCCACCTCTGCCCTATCTACCTCGTAGTCTTCAAGGGGTC
>CADCPV010000405.1 GCA_902803345.1 uncultured Eubacteriales bacterium
CTCTAATCCGTTAGAGTATAGGAGGCCGTTCATGAATCCCACCCCGAAAGTTTTTGAGTCCGAATACCGCTTCTGCCTGCTTCTCTGGGAAATGGAGCCCGTAAAAAGTGCTGCGCTTGTGCGCCGCGCCGAGGAAGCGCTCGGCTGGAAGCCTACGACCACCTATACGGTAATCAAGCGCCTGTCGGAACGCGGTATCCTTGTAAACGAGCAGTCTGTTGTCCGCTCCCTGGTTTCACAGGATGACGTGCAGCAGGCAGAAATCGACGAGCTTGTCGAGAAAAAATTCGGCGGCTCGCTTCCCGCCTTTGTGACGGCATTTACGCGGCGCACAAAGCTGAAAAGTGACGAGATCGATGAGCTTCAGGCGATGATCGACCGCATGCGAAAGGAGGCAGACGATGAATGCGCTTCTGGAAGGTAATATTCTGATCAAACTCATGAATATGAGTATTTCCGCCGGTTTTCTGATTCTCGCGGTTCTTCTCTCCCGGCTTCTTCTGGCAAAAGCGCCCAAATGGATCCGTCTTGTATTATGGGGGCTTGTCGCGCTGCGCCTTCTGATGCCGGTTTCCTTCCGCAGCATATTCAGCCTGATTCCGAGTGAAGAAACCATCCCGCAGAACATAGTGCTGGCCGAGACGCCGGTGATCCACAGCGGGATCCCCGCTGTGAACAGTACCGTAAATCCATATCTTCAGTCCAACTTCGCACCAAGGGCGGAAGCAAGCGTCAATCCGCTTCAGATTGTATTTTTTACACTTACGCTTTTATGGCTTCTCGGTATTCTGGCATTTATCGCTTATATGCTTATTGCCCAGATCGTCCTGAGACGGCGTCTTTGCACCGCTGTCCGCACGCAGGAAGGCTTCTACGAAAGTGACCGAATTGATTCTCCTTTTGTTTTCGGCATATTCCGGCCGCGGATTTATCTGCCGTTTGCACTTCCCCAAAAATACCGCGAGCCGATTCTGGCGCATGAAAAAACGCATATCCGTCATCTGGATCCGCTGCTGAAAGCGCTTGCTTTCACGCTTCTCGCGCTTTACTGGTTCCATCCCCTCGTCTGGGTTTCCTATTTCCTCTTTACGAGAGATCTCGAACTGGCCTGCGACGAACGCGTGGTGCGTGATATGGATCCGGCTTCCCGGGCAGACTATTCGGAAGCGCTTCTTCTGTGCAGCGCGCCGGAAAAGCATATTTTCAGCATTCCTGTGGCTTTTGGCGAGACCCGCGTCAAGTCTCGGATCCGGGCTGCCCTGAATTATAAAAAGCCTGCCTTCTGGATTCTGACCGGCTCTGCCGTGCTGCTTACGGTTCTGGCTGTATGCTTCCTGACAAATCCCCGTCATAAACAGGGAACGCCGACGCTCTGGTATGATGTGTCCGAAAATCTGCCGGGTCCGCTTTCACAGGATAATGATGGAAGATTCCTGTACTTTACCGCGGATGAATTCCCAAATCTCAGTTTTGTCAGCAATGTATGGAGCGGTATCGCCTGTCAGGAAAGCGAAGTAGAAACACCGCTTTTCAGGATGCCGCTGGTCCCAAAGGCCTGGTTCTGTGATCTGAACGGCGATTCTTATCCCGAACTCTGCGCCGTGGCCTCCAATGTATACCAGGAAGAGAACGGTTACTCGGGCAAAGTAATTCTCTGCGATATCCGAAACGGCCGAAGCCGCGCTTTCTGGGATACTACAGGAAAAACACTGTATAATCTTACCGAAGAAAACAGCAGGCTGATGCTTCAGATCACAGATGCGGGTACTTCTCAGACTAAGAGCCGCGAGCTTTCGATGTATGACCGCTCAGCCGTATCCTTTGACCAGAACAAAGAAGCGGAACGTTATCTCGGAATCTATACCAACAAAGACGAAACGGTCGCGCTTGGAAGGCAGTGGGCCGTATTCCTGCCGAAGCCGGTTTCATCGGAAGAAGAGCTGTCCGACAATCTCAGCATGCTCGGCTCCTACTATCTGCTGGATCATCAGGCCGTTCTGACGACAAATGACTCCTGTCTGGTCTTTCAGATCAGACAGGACCGCCTGATTTACAAAAAGAAGCAGTCAGTGGAGGGATCGCTCATAAGTCCGCATCCGGCAGAAAACGCAGTTTTTAAAAGAATTTCCGATCCGGAACATGGTTCCGGCGCAGAAGCCGTATGTCAGATGGATCTGGATTCCTTATCCTCCGAAGCGCTCAATGCTTTCTACGAATCGGATGATAAACAGCGCATGGCGCTTCGTACCTTCCGGCTCAGCGCTTTCCCGGACTATGAATTCAACATAAACCCCGGAGAAGTCTGGGCTGTCCGGGGCGGGCAGGAGATCGTCCTCTCAGACGGAATGCCCATCGAAAATGTCTATACTGCTGACGTCAATGGTGATGGGTATCCCGAAGTCTGCGTCACAAGTGCTTTCGGTTCCGGCCTGATCAACGAATATGTCACCGTGACCGACCTGAAAAACAGAAGATGCTGGCTTCTGTTTGACCGGGAAACCAGCGATTACCACCTGTATATGAAGGACGGGATGCTTTTTGTACAGGAAAGCCCCGTGATGAAAGTGATCTCCCCAAAAGAAGAGACCGATAATCCCGCCGTCGTTCGAAAAGAACTGAAGCTTTCGGACTGGCCTTTTAGATCCGGCAGATTTATTTTGACGAATAAAGAATCAGATCTGTTCGGAAGCTATCTGAACGGGGATGCAAAAATCTCCCTTTCTTCCGACGGTTTCTGCCTTCAGACTGACAGTTCCGCTTCCTATAAAGGTCTGGGTTCCTGGAGTCACTTCAACGGAAAGCTCGTGCTGACTACGGATGACGGACTGTATGAGCTAATTTTCGACCGGA
Organism: uncultured Eubacteriales bacterium; assembly: GCA_902803345.1. Next base: position 2,851 of record CADCPV010000405.1, read on the forward strand.
AAGCGGAGGATCTGGTGTTCCTGAAAAAAG